>PFVB01000017.1:0-4269 GCA_002790395.1 Ignavibacteriales bacterium CG_4_9_14_3_um_filter_34_10
TTAACAAGAAATTTATTTTCGAATTTTGGAATAAGCAGTGTCACAATATTATCAGTAACTGAGAATTCAACCATTTTGATCGGCTTCAAATCAAGGTAGTTAGCATCTTTTAATGTTTTTTTTCTTTCAGAATGTCCCAAATTTTTTCCTTATAAAATAAAAGTCTGCTATGATTAATTTTCAAATCACAGCAGACTGCAAAATATTACATCGAAACAGCTGGTGGAGCTGGTTCATCAGGTTTACCGGCATTCTTAACCGGAATTTGAATTAAAAGCCAAGCAATCACAGCAAAGACAATCAGACTAATCAAAAACGAAGGATTGCTGAAGAAACTAAATAACTTTTTTTCAAAGAATGCAAAGCCCGCAAAGAGCAAGCCGATAAGAGCCTCCCCCGCTATCAGTCCTGCTGCAAGCAGAATTCCATTATTCTCAACCCGTGATTTCTGAGCATCATTAAAACTTCTTTTTGTATTAATCTTTTCAACAACTCCTTTAATCAACCCGCCGACAAATATTGCGAATGTAGTTCCAAGCGGCAAATACATACCAACGCTAACGAGCATAGGACTTTTAACATTCATCATTATAAATGCAACACCCATCAACATACCGACAAAAATTAAAATCCATTCCATATCACCGGCAACAATACCTTTCGAAAGAATTGCCATCAAACTAGCCTGAGGAGCCGGTAGTTTATCACCGCCAAATCCAGTACCGCCCATTTTAATATCACCTTCATGCAAAATCAACAGAGGAATAAACATAATGGAGGCTGAAACCACAACGCCAATAATATCGCCAACCTGCATTTTCCAGGGAGTACCACCGAGGAAATGTCCGGCTTTTAAATCCTGCAGCATTTCACCGGCAACCGCAGCTGCTACGCAAACAACAGCTGCAACACCGAGAACAGCCGCAACTCCCTGAGTTCCTTTCATTCCAAGAGCTACCATCAAAATTGCAGCAACAACCAATGTTGATAATGTCAATCCGCTTATAGGATTATTGCTTGAACCAATGATTCCAACCAAATATCCGGAAACAGCAGCGAAGAAAAATCCTGCGATAATCATAACAACAGTTGCAACTAATGCTGCTACGATATTCTGAGCAAAATAATTATAGATAAAAAATGTTGCAACAGCTGTTGCCAATATTCCAATCATAATCCATTTGAAATTAATATCCTTTTCAGTTCTGATTTCTGTATGTTCTCCGCTTGCAGCTTTTTTAACATCTCCAATTGAGCGCGCAATTCCTGTTGCCAAACTTTTTCTCATTTTCCATAAAGTAAATGCAGCACCGACCAACATTCCACCTATAGCAATTGGTCTTACATAATCTTTCCAAACTTTAATCATTGTATCAATCCAATTTGTATCAGGAGGAAGTTCCTGTCCATAATATTTGAAATATGCAATCATCGGAGCTAATAATCCCCATGCAAGAACACCACCACTAAAGTTTAGTGATGCAAGTTTTGGCCCGATAATATATCCAACACCCATATAGGCAGGACTAACATCAGGAGATCGGAAAAGTATATTACCTTTTCCAAGTGGAATTAATTTATCCCATGAAGTAGCAAAGAGTTTAAATTGGCCGAGAGACTGAATAACTGCGCCCAGCCCCATTGCACTGAACAAATATTTTGAACCACCGCCGCCATTTCTTCCGGCTTTATGAATTTCAGAAGCAGCAACTGATTCCGGGAAAGGCAATTCGGCATCCTCAACCATAACTCGTCTGAGCAAAGCAACAAACATAATTCCGAGAATACCACCGGCAACCATGATTGCGGCAGAAATCATATAATTTCCCGGGGTAAAAAACGGATCCCAAATACCGGCAATAAAAAATGCGGGCAATGTAAATATTGCACCGGCGGCAATTGATTCACCAATCGAGCCTACAGTTCTTGTGAAATTTTCTTCAAGGATTGAGCCATTCATAAGTTTGATTAATGCCATTCCAATAACTGCTGCCGGATAAGTTGCAGCTATTGTCATTCCCGCTTTCAATCCCAGATAAGCATTAGCAGCTCCCAAAACCACTGCCAATACTAAACCAATCAATAATGCCCGAAGAGTGAATTCAGCCATATTGGTATCAGGTGAAACAAATGGGACAAATTTTTTTTGTTCTGCCATTATTTTTCTCCTACATGATTTTTAGTAATTATATTTTATTAGAGTAATAAACTAATATAAAGATGAAATTTTAGCTGTTCAAACTTTTTGTATTAAAAAATATATTCCAAGTCTCAGAGTTCCATTTTCCTCATACCGATATGGCAAATTGCAAAGTCATATTTAACCGGATCATTTGAGTCAAAATGTTTCAGACTCTCAGTGATTTCCTCAGCCATTTTCCATGATATATTATTTAACCTGGTCAGTTTTAATTCCTTGCAAATCCGTGCAACATGTGTATCGACAGGGATTAATAATTTGCTCTTTGGAATTTCATTCCACAATCCCAAATCAAGTGAATCTTTTCTGACCATCCAGCGGAGAAAGAGGTTCATTCGTTTACAGGCTGAACCTGTTTTCGGATTAGGAAACATAAATTTCAATCCATGCGATAAATCTGAAATATGTTTAAAAATCCCGTTCATGTTTTCAGAGAAAAAAGAAATTGCCTCTTTCAGGTTTTCATCTTTATCGAAATAATACATAAGAAAAAATTTCTTCAGTGAATCGTTACTCTGATAAATTCGATTTAATGCTGCAAATAAAACCGCAATATCATTCGACGTATAAAAGCGATGCTTAATCTGTGCAAATAATTTTGATTGTTTCTTCAGTGAAAAATCAAGAACAAAATCATAAGGTTTCCATTCTGTGACAGAAAAAATTTTATCAAGAGAAGAATTAATCTGACTGACATTTCCATAAGCAAAAACAGACGCCAGCAAGGCTGCAATTTCGATATCAAAATAATTAGTGAATTTATGCGGGAACTCAAGTGGATCGGGAGAAAGCGTGCTTCGGTCAAATTTCCTGTAATGGTATTCTAATTTGTTTTTTAATTCAGTTCTGTTTTTCAATTTCATTCGGATAACTTTAACTTTATCTCATCAATACCATTTTTTTCGATGCCGAATATTTCCCAACGTACATTTGATAAAAATAAACTCCGCTTGAAATATTCTCACCTGAAAAATTCAGTTCATAAACACCTTTGTCTCTTTCTTCATTCAGCAAATCAGCAACTGTTCTTCCCAAAATATCGTAAACTTTTATTGATACAAAACCTCGTTCAGGAATCTCAAAGCTGATCGTGGTATTAGGATTGAAAGGATTGGGATAGTTATTCAATAAATCGGGTTTTAAAATTAAATCCGGCTTATCTTCTTCGGTTTTAGTAATTAAATCCTTGTCATTAATAAATGCTGTATGCACACTTAAAACATTTTCATCAAGCCTCATCCAAACAGGTCTTACTTTTCCTTTGTATGCTGCGATATTTGTGTAATCTCCAAAAAAAATATTTGCTTTTGGGATAAAAGATGTTTCACTTACCCTGATATTTTGGAAAGTATCTCCGCCATCTACAGACCTTGCGATATAAACATCTGTAGCAGTTCCGTTTGTATTTCTTCTGTCGTAAAAAATAACGTAAATAATTCCGGAAGTTGAATCAACAGTCATCCATGGGAAAAACTGATGCCGGCTTGTGTTATCATCATTTACTCTAATTCTTTGCTGCCATGTTTCACCTTTGTCAGTTGATTTCATAAAAAATACATCTGAGTTATCAGTACCGTTTCTCTGATCTCCCCAAAGCACATAAACATTCCCGCGATACTTTGATTTGCTGTTGTCACATGCAGTAATTGGCAAGCCGTTGCATCTTGAAATTCCGGGGACATCAAAATCCCATCCGCCGGGCATATCAGAAATGATTTTATCTTTCGTAAAACTTTCTCCGCCATCTGTAGATTTGTCAAAATAAATTCCTTCAGGTCCAGCCCATGCGACATATATCTCTCCTTCAGGTCCAACCGCTGGAACCGCACCTTCAACAGTCTCATCCGAGTCAACACAATTACCGCTTTTGTCACTTATTTTTATTGGCTTTGACCAGCTTCCACCAAAGTCAGAACTTTTTGAAAATAAAATTCTTGAACTGTCATCTGCAGAATAACTTCCGTAATCATCAAACTCAGTCCAGCTTATATAAATATTATTTTTATAAGGAGAATTTGTCAAATCTGCAGCAAGCCATTCTTTATCCTGATTCTTCGGATAATTATAAC
>PFVB01000017.1:4293-7420 GCA_002790395.1 Ignavibacteriales bacterium CG_4_9_14_3_um_filter_34_10
TCAGTCCGTTATCAGTTGATTTCTGAACAACAATTCTATCAATCCAATAACCCTGAGCAGGATTAGAAAGATGAGCAAAATATAAATTTCCGGAATTATCAAATATTACACACGGGTCACCCCAAACTCCCAATGATGACGAAAGTCTTTTTTCAGTCCAGCTCTCACCTGCATTCGTTGAAAAATAAAAAAAATCAATGTTAGCACCTGCAGCCATGATTTTTGGATTAATCGGATTGATTGCAATTGTTACTTCTTCCGGAGTTTTGCTAATAGGTTTATTGATTTGAATATTTGTGAACTGAGCAAATAAAATATTTGAGCAAACAAATAAAACTGCCAATAGAATTTTAATCATATAGATGATTCACTTTAATAATTTTTTCATTTCAGAAATTGCTTTCTCCAGACCGACAAAAACAGAGCGAGCAATGATTGCATGACCAATACTCAATTCATCAATCTCAACAATATCTATTATATCTTTGACATTGCTATAATTCAAACCATGTCCGGCATTAACTCCCAATCCAAGTTTCTTTGCATGTTTCGAAGCGATGTGAATTTTTTCAAGTTCATCAACAATATCCTGTTCATTAACAGCATTGGCATAATTACCTGTGTGAATTTCGATAATATCAGCTTCAATTTCAGCCGCAGCGTCAATCTGATTAATATCCGGTTCAACAAACAGCGAAACTAAAATATCAGATGAATGAAGTTTCGAAATTGCAGCCCTGAGTCTGTCAATATTGTCAAGCACATTCAATCCGCCTTCTGTAGTCAGTTCCTGCCTTTTTTCAGGTACAATTGTAGCGAGTTCAGGTTGAATTTCGCATGCGATATCAATTATTTCTGGAACTGCGGCCATTTCAAGATCTAATTTTGTAGTAATCAATTCACGCAGAAGTCTTACATCTCTTTCGTTTATGTGCCTTCTGTCTTCACGTAAATGAACAACAATTCCATCAACTCCGAACTGTTCTGACATTAATGCAAAAGTAATAGGGTCGGGCTGAACTTCTCCGCGTACATTCCGCAAAGTGGCAATATGATCTACATTTATACTTAATTTCATTCTAACTCCATTTAAAATACTTTCAATGTTGCAATTGAGGATTTAATATTTTCAATAACTTTTTCATAATCTTTTACAGGCAAAGTAAATTCGATTTGCACAATTCTATTATCTGAAGTTTGTGTTAAAAATCTTATTGACATCAATCCTTCTTTTTTAATTTCTATTTTATCCGTTGCATGACGGTTAATAATCAGTTTGTCAAAATTAATTTCGTCATTTCTGAATTTTAATTTAATAAAGTTGAAATAATTTTCAACAAAATTGTTTGCAGAATTCGAGTCGGGAATCATCTCGCTTATTGTCATCAATTGATTTGGCGAGTTGCCGATAAAAACAGATTTTGTGTTCAGGCTGAAACTTTCGTCTTTGTGTAAAACACTTCCGAGAGAAATTCTTTTGGACTCAATCAGCGAATTAAGATTTCTCCAGCCAAGTGGTGGATTAATTTGAATACCTTTAATACTTTCAATTGAATTTTTAGAAATTTTGCTTGAATCTATTTTCAGTTCCGAAAACTCTTTTTTATTCTCCTGCCTGAACAGATTGCATCCTGCAAGCATAAAAGCCAATAGTATATATAAAATTAATTTGTTCACTTTGTCTCACTATATTTCAATCTGAAACTAAAGAATTCAATTTTATTTTGCAAGAGATGAAAAACTAAACCAAGAAATGAATAACAAATAAAAATTTGTAAACCAGAAATGTTACGTACAGGAAATAAGTGAAGAGCTAAAAAGGAAGCAGATAGCAGTAAAAATATTAAAGACAGAAATATAAGACTAACAAATTTGGAGCAAAGTGAGAATAAAAATCGCAGCCTCTCAATCTTTAATAACTGAGAGGCATGGAAAGTCTTATTTCTAAGCTTTGAATATATTTGATGTTTTAATTCCACGGCTTTCAAATGCATTTCGCGTATCAACAATCATTTGTGCATGTTTAGCAATAAAATTATAATCAAAATTATCGTGATCTGTCGATAAAAGTAATAAATCGTAATTGTTTATATTATCAACAGTTAGCTCAATTGAACTCATGTCATACTTATATTTTCTTGTTGGAGGAAGTTTGATAACGTATGGGTCAGAATAATCCACTTCTGCTCCCTTTTCTCTTAGAATCTCAATAAGTTTAAGCGAAGGAGATTCACGCATATCGTCAATATTTTTCTTATATGATGCGCCAAGAATTAGAACTTTGCTCCCCTTTAATGTTTTGCCAATATCGTTTAGGAATTCCAAAGCACGGGTAACAACATAATATGGCTGAAAAGTATTGATCTCTCCAGCAAGTTCAATGAACTTTGTGCTAATATCAAATTCTCTTGCTTTCCATGTAAGATAAAAAGGATCGATTGGAATACAGTGGCCGCCAAGACCTGGCCCAGGGTAAAAAGCCTGAAAGCCAAAGGGTTTTGTCTTAGCAGCATTAATAACTTCCCAAACATCTATTCCCATTTTATCAAAGACCATTTTTAATTCATTGACGAGTGCTATATTTACAGAGCGATAAATATTTTCAAGCAACTTTGTAGCTTCCGCAGCTTGCGTGGATGAAACCGGAACAGTTCTGATTATAACTTTATTATACAATTTTGCAGCAACTTCCAAACAATTTTCTGTTACACCGCCAACAACTTTTGGTATTGTTGATGTATTAAAATTCGGATTATTCGGATCTTCCCTTTCAGGACTAAATGCTACAAATAAATCCTCCCCAACTTTTAGTTTGCTTGCGGTATCAGGAGTCTGACCAAATTTATTTTCGAGCAGTGGAAGCAAAATTTCATTTGTCGTGCCTGGATATGTAGATGATTCAAGAGAGACAAGCTGCCCTTTCCTAATGTATTTTGCAACCAGTTTGCCTGAATTTTCAATAAATGTAAGATCAGGTTCACGGTGTTCATCGAGTGGAGTTGGTACGCAAATAATTACAGCATCGCATTCAGGAATCCGAGAAAAATCTGATGTCGCCTCAAATTTCTTTGAATCGACTGCTGCTTTAATTCTTTGTGCCGGAATATGTTTAATATATGTTTGCCCG
>PFVB01000017.1:7449-21636 GCA_002790395.1 Ignavibacteriales bacterium CG_4_9_14_3_um_filter_34_10
CTAAACCAATTACTTTAAATCCTTTTTCGGCAAATTCAAGCCCAAGCGGTAAGCCAACGTAACCAAGTCCAAGAATGCCTACAGTTGCAGTATTATTTTCGATTTTTTGCAGGAGTTGTTCTTTAAAATTCATTATTCCCTCAATAATTTATATAAGATAAGTAAAAATATAAAAATTTTGCATGAAGAAAAAATGCGAGGTAAAAGATGTGACGGATTAAAAATTAAGAGTAAAAAACTAGTTAAAAGGTAGCAGGAAGCAGTCAAGAAAAGCAATAAAAAGCTAAGAATGAAGAGTTTAATATGAAGCGAAAAGATTTAACAATAAAGCTCACTAATGTCATACTAAGCTTCACTAAGGAATTCAAAAAGTGACGAAATGTTTTGGATTTTAGTATTTTGGAAATATTAAATATCAAATATTAGGTACGACTATGAAAAAAATATTTATCATTATTTTTATTTCTATTTATACAATTGCTCAACAGAAGGATTTCACGATTGAAGATGTAGTACTCAATTCATATTCAAAATTAGCACCCAGTGATTTAAGAGCAATGCAATGGATGCCAACTGAAGCTGCATATTCATTCATTGAAAAAGATCAAGACAGTTTCAATCTGGTAAAAGGTTTTGCAAGTTCAGGAAAGAAGGAAAATTTAATTTCACTGGAAAAATTAAACTCATTGATGTTAAAATTAGAATTGGAAGGGCTATCTTTTTTTCCTCAAATAACTTGGACTGACGACAACAGTTTTATTTTTCAGAACAACAACTATTTATTAAAAATGTCTTTGAAGTCAGAGAAATTAGAGATAATAAATAAAGTAATTGCCGGTGCGGAGGATATTACAATTGCATCAAACTCAAAGTATGCTGCATTCACAAAAGATTACAATCTATATTTATCGCTTGGAATAAATAAGTCAATACAAATTTCCGATGATGGCAGTTATGATTTAACATACGGCAAATCTGTATCAAGGAATGAATTTGGAATAGATGGCGGAATATTCTGGTCACCAAAAAGCAACTTTGCTGTATTTTACAAAGAAGATTTAAGGGATGTAACTGACTACCCGATTCTAAATGTTAATGAGTTGCCGGCAAAAGTGAAGAACATCAAATATCCGATGGCGGGAGGAAAAAGCACGGAAGTATCAATCGGTATTTTTAACATTGCCGAGGAGAAAACTGTTTGGCTGAATCTTGGCAGCAAAAGTGACATGTATTATTCATGTATAACGTGGAGTGCGGATGAGAAATATATTTATACGGCAGAATTAAACCGCGATCAGAATGCATTGAAACTGATCAAGTATGATGTGTACACGGGTGAACCTGTAGATGTATTATTTGAAGAATCGGATGAGAAATTTATTGAACCGAAAAATCCATTGCATTTCTTACCGAACTCCCCCGATAAATTTTTATGGTTTTCACAGAGAGACGGGTGGAATCATTTGTATTTATATAATACCAAAGGAAAATTATTGAAGCAAATTACAAAAGGTGAATGGGTTATAACTGACTTTTTAGGTTTCGATAAAGCCAGTGAAAATATTTTTATAATTACCACAAAAGACAGTCCTACCGAGCGACAGTTATATAAAGTAAACTTAAAAACAAATGAAATGACAAAACTAACGAAAGACAGCGGCGTTCACTCAATTAAGGTTCATTCAAGCGGATTTTATTTTATAGACAAATTTTCAAATCAAAATACACCACGTGAAATCAGGGTAATTGATTATAAAGGAAATTACACACTTATTCATAAATCTGAAAATCCTATAAGTGAATACAGAACCGGAAACACAAAATTGTTCTCAATAAAAGCAAACGATGGTACAGATTTATATTGTAAAATGACTTTGCCTGTTGATTTTGATTCAACTAAAAAATATCCTGTAATTTTTTATGTTTATGGCGGACCGGGAGTTCAGCTTGTTTTCAACAATTGGGAATATGGAAGATATGCATTCTGGGCACAGAAAATGGCTCAGAACGGTTATATTGTTTTTACACTTGATAATCGTGGCTCTGCTAATCGCGGTAAAAAATTTGAACAGGCAACTTTCAGAAAATTAGGAACGATTGAAGTTGAAGATCAAATGATCGGAGTAAAATATTTGAAAACTTTAAGCTATGTTGACTCAAGCAGATTTGGTGTTTTTGGTTGGAGCTTCGGCGGATTTATGACCACCTCTTTAATGCTGAGAACAAACAACACTTTCAAAGTCGGAGTTGGCGGCGGTGCTGTTATTGACTGGAAATACTATGAAGTTATGTACACTGAAAGATATATGGACACACCGCAAACAAATCCGGAAGGATATAATGAAGCAAGTTTGCTTAATTATGTTGATAATCTAAACGGAAAACTTTTGCTGGTTCATGGTACAAGTGACCCGACAGTTGTCTGGCAGCATACATTACTCTTTGCAAAGAAGGCAATGAATATGAACAAAGCACTGGATTATTATCCGTATGTCGGACATCAGCATGGTGTTGGTGGAAAAGACAATCTTCATCTTTATAATAAAATTACAAATTATTTTTTAGAGAACCTTTGATAAAATGAATCGTGTTTGACATAAACTCAATTAAGATTTATATTCGTGTTAGTTTTTAATAAAATTAAATATCTCTTATCGAGAAAGGCTGAGGGACAGGCCCGTTGAAGCCTTAGCAACCTGATTTTCAAGGTGCTAATTCCTGCCCAGTTTTGGGGAAGATGAGAAAAGAAGTTTAACCTCTTTAGGAAATCTTTCCAAAGAGGTTTTTTTTTAACATATTATACAGGAGTTATTATGAACAACAAAAAATATAGATATGAAACACTTCAACTTCATGCAGGACAAGAACCTGATTCTGCAACTAATTCACGTGCGGTTCCTATTTATCAAACCACATCATACACTTTTAATTCGGCTGACCATGCTGCAGACTTATTTGCATTAAAAGAGTTCGGAAATATTTATACAAGAATTATGAACCCGACAACAGATGTTTTTGAAAAAAGGATTGCAGCATTGGAAGGTGGAGTTGCAGCGCTTGCTACTTCATCGGGACAGGCGGCACAGCTTCTGGCAATCACAACGCTCGCACAGTCCGGTGAAAATATTGTATCTACAAGTTTGTTATACGGCGGAACATATAATCAGTTCAAAGTTGCATTCCCGCGTCTCGGAATTGATGTCAAGTTTGTTGCTGGTGATAATCCGGGAGATTTCGAGAAATTAATCGACAGTAAAACCAAAGCAGTTTATATCGAAACAATCGGTAATCCGCGTTTGAATATTCCCAATATAAAAAACATTGCTGATGTAGCACATAATCATGGTATTCCGCTGATTGTCGATAATACTTTTGGCGCTGCAGGATTTCTTGCACGTCCAATTGATCATGGTGCTAATATTGTTACTGCATCAGCTACAAAATGGATTGGCGGACACGGAACATCAATCGGCGGTGTAATTGTTGACTCAGGAAACTTTGACTGGGCAAACGGACACTTCCCTGTCTTCACTGAGCCATCGCCCGGGTATCACGGATTAAAGTTTGCAGATATATTCGGGAAAAATTCTCCTTTTGGCAATATCGCTTTTATTATCCGCGCCCGAGTTGAAGGTTTGCGTGATCTCGGTCCGTGTTTAAGTCCTTTTAATTCATTCTTGCTTTTGCAAGGACTGGAAACTTTGTCGCTTCGTGTTGAAAGACATTGTTCCAATGCAATCAAACTTGCTAACTGGTTGGAACAAAATAAAAAAGTTGATTGGGTTTGGTATCCGGGTTTGCAAAGTCATCCTTATAATGAAAATGCAAAAATATTTTTACGAAACGGATTGTTTGGTTCGATGCTTTGTTTCGGAATTAAAGGCGGAATTGAAGCGGGGAAAAATTTTATCAACAATGTAAAATTAGCAAGCCTGCTTGCAAACGTTGGAGATGCAAAAACTCTTGTTATTCATCCGGCTTCAACTACTCATCAGCAATTATCAGAAGAAGAAAGAATTTCATCCGGCGTTTTACCTGAAATGATTAGAGTGTCAGTCGGACTTGAACATATTGATGATATAACAGAAGATTTTGAACAAGCGTTGAATAAAATATAACATGAATGTTAAAACAGAAATACTGAAACTTTCGCTGACTGAAAAGCCTCTGCTTCTTGATGGCGGAGGGAAATTAGAACATCTTCAGATTGCTTATCAGACTTACGGAAAACTAAACAGAGACAAATCAAATGCAATTTTGGTTTGTCATGCTTTAACAGGAAATGCACATGCAGCGGGGATTCTATCCTCAGTTGAAGAAAACAAAAATGCAAGTCCGGATTTGCTCGGCAGATATTCACAGCTTTATCCAAACAAATCAGGCTGGTGGGATGAATTAATCGGTGAAGATAAATTATTCGACACAAAAAAATATTTTGTTGTCTGTCCAAATATTCTTGGAAGTTGTTACGGATCAACCGGCCCAACGACATTATTTGCTGGTAAACCCTACAGAATGGATTTCCCGGGAATTTCAGTACGCGATATGGTAAAAGTTCAAAAATATTTAATTGATTTCCTTGAGATAAAAAAACTTTTCACTGTAGTCGGAGGTTCACTTGGAGGAATGCAGGCAATCGAATGGGCAATCATGTATCCTGATTTAGTCGAATCAATAATTCCTATTGCTTCATCAGTTCAGCATTCTCCATGGGCAATTTCATTCAACCGTTTATCACGCGAAGCAATAATGACAGACCCGAACTGGATGAATGGCAACTATGAGAATCAGCCAGCTGCCGGTTTATCTGTTGCAAGAAAAATTGCAATGATTAGCTACCGGAGCTATGAATCATTTAAAGTCAGATTTGACAGAAATAAAGATCACCGGAAAGGAAAATTTTTAATAGAGACATTTTTAGACCATCATGCAGAAAAACTAATAGAAAGATTTGATGCTAATTCATACATAGCATTATCTAAAGCCATGGACAAGCATGACGTTGCAAAAAACCGTGGTAACTTGAAAGAAGTTTTATCATCAATCAGGCAAAAGACTTTGGTCATTGGAATATCGAGCGACATACTTTATCCGCCCGAAGAGCAGAAATTCATTCAGTCAATTATCCCAAATTCAATTTACAAAGAGATAGAATCAATACACGGGCATGATGCATTTTTGATTGAGTTCAAGCAGCTCGAAAAAATTATCGGAGAATTTTTAAGTCAAATTTTGGCTTAGCGATATTTTTTTTTATTATAGCACCTCACAATAATATCAAACAAGAGGTAACAATGGATAATTTTGGTTTCTGGTCACTTCTCCCGCCAATTTTCGCAATCGGTTTGGCAATCAAAACAAAACAAGTTTTCGTTTCACTTCTTTTTGGTATATGGTTTGGATGGATAATTTTAAGCGGTGGCAATTTAATTAACGGAACCACAGCAACCGTGCAGGCATTAGTTGATGTATTCAAAGATGCGGGAAACACACGGACAATAATGTTCAGCAGCCTTGTAGGTGCATTAATAGCATTCATTCAGCATTCAGGCGGAGTTGAAGGTTTTGTAAATAAAGTATATATATTTTTAGAAAAACTTGAAGCGAGAAAATTTGGAAACAGCAGAGTAATTGTTCAGCTAATTGCTTGGGTTACTGGAGTGATGATATTTGTTGAATCAAGCATAAATGCATTGACAGTCGGATCAGTATTCAGACCAATATTTGACAAATTACAAATACCGCGTGAAAAATTAGCTTTCATTGCTGATTCAGTATCTGCACCGACATGTATATTAATTCCGCTGAATGCATGGGGAGCTTATATAATGGGCTTGATTGCAGCACAAGGTTTTGCAAATCCGTTTGATGTTTTGGTGCATGCTTTTCCATTTAATTTTTATCCGATGTTTGCAATGGCAGTTGTGCTGTTTATTATTTTATCACAAAAAGATTTTGGGCCAATGAAGAAAGCGGAAGAACGTGCAAGAAAGACGGGGAAAGTTATCCGCGATGGTGCTGTTCCATTAATTTCGGCTGAGGTTGTTTCGATGGAAAAGAAAGAAGGTGTAAAAGCCAAATCGAGAAATATGCTGATACCGATTTTTGTAATGGTAGCAATGATGCCGTTGATGTTGATTTATACGGGTTGGAATCAAGTAGAAAATATTGAATCACTTCCCTACTACTTAAGAATATTTGAAGCAATCGGAAAAGGATCGGGATCCACTTCAGTTCTCTATTCAGTTTTGACATCAATATTCGTTTCAGCTTTTTTATACGGCTCACAGAAAATATTCACATTCAAAGAAACGATCGATTTAATATTCAAAGGTATCAGCGGCTTGATTCCATTGGCTTTATTGATGATGCTTGCATTTGCAATCGGGAATGTTTGCAAAGCACTCGGGACAGGGATTTACACTGCAGAATTGAGCAAAGCGTGGCTTTCACCGAATTTTGTTCCTGTAATTATTTTTCTTGTTGCATGTTTTATTGCTTTTGCAACAGGGACATCATGGGGCACATTTGCAATCATGATTCCGATAGCCGTACCAATGGCTCAGACATTGGATGCTAATGTTTATATAACAATTGCTGCAGCATTGGGTGGCGGTGTTTTTGGTGATCATTGTTCGCCTATTTCTGATACAACAATAATTGCTTCAATGGCTTCTGCAAGTGATCACATTGATCATGTAAAAACACAATTGCCATACGCAATTACAGCGGGTTTAATTACAACATTAATTTATTTGGTAATCGGATTTCTTTGACCAAAACTGATTAGTTTAATTTGCCCCGATTCATCGAAGGCAAGTTTTTTGCCGTCGTGCGACCATTGAATATTTGATTCAATCTTTGCAGGCGATTTGGTAAGATTTGATATTTTCAAACCATTCAAATCAAGCAGAAGAATATCGGATGACAATTCTTTCATTCCATTGTCTTTGGTATTAAGTACAGCAATTTTTTTATACAACTTATTGTAAACCGGAGATGTATAATCGCCAATTTTCACAATGTCTTTCAGCTTCAATGAAAGTAAAATTAATTTGTCTTCGCCGCTGTATATCAGCAGCGAGTCGTTTGATATTTTACTGACCCAGGAAACGTTCTGATGATTAGTAAGATTTATTTTATCAGTCTTGTTTTTTGCGTAGAAGAGAATGTTAGTTGAATCAATAAACACAGCCTCATAATCATCTTCTGTTCTGTCATTTATTTTATCAGATTTTGCGTCATAAAATTTTATCCTGCTGCCTTCAAAGAATACCAGATTGTTTTTTGAAGTTAATGAAAGATTCGATATCACTTCTGAAGATTTTTCAATTTTAATTACCTTACCTTCTTTTACAAATATCAAACTGGATTTAATTTGTGATTTTGGTGAGTAGTTTCTCTCAACAACGAAAGCGGAATCGCTGCTGCCTATCGGTAAATATTCAGTAATCTTTTCTTCGGAGGAATAAATATTGATAACCTGACCAGAGGCCAATTTTTCATAATAAAGAGAAGACAAATTATCTGAAAGAAAAAACACTGCACTATTATTAAGCGAGAATTTTGGCTTTACAAAGGGGCCTTCTTTTATCGAAGTCAATTCAATCAAAGAAAAAGAGTTAAAATCAACATCAGAATATTCTGGTTTACTTTTTACTTGTTTTATTTGCGTGCAACTGACAATCAGGATAAAAACAGAAAATAATTTCACAACATATTTTGAATAATACCGGAATAATATTATCACTTCAGCAGAACCATTTTCTTTGTCTGTGAAAATTCCCCGGAACTCATTTTATAAAAGTAAACTCCGCTGCTCAGCCTTGATTTATCGGCATCAAACACAGCTTTGTATTTTCCTGGTTGCTTGAATTCATTTACCAAAGTCATAACTTCTTTGCCAATTATATTATACAGTTTTATAACTACATTACCGGCTTTGGGAATCTCAAATGCAATTGTTGTGTTTGGATTAAAAGGATTTGGGTAATTTTGTTCAAGCAAAAATGAAGAAGGCAAATTGATTCTATCTTCTTTCGCATCGGTTGTAAAATCAGTTTGTGCATTGTCAAAATAAACTATTCCACTATTATCAGAATTGCCAGTTTGTTCAATGGAGAAACCTGAAAAACTTAAAGTCGAAGAGGTAACTTCTCCAAGCTTTACTGATTTGAGTTTCCAGCCAGTCCAGTTTAACGTATCAATCGTCTTTACAAAAGTATCATTGAACGCATCACGGAAAACAAATTGCAGAAGGTTATTGCTGAAATCACCAAAGACCCAAACACCAAAGTTTGTTTCAGCATTCGAACCCAACAAAACCGGACTTGTTTTTTCAACTCTGCAGAAACCGTTTGTGGAGTTAAATGAATAATTCAAAACACCTGCACTTGAGCCGCCATATTTCTTTGCTGTTGTTTGGGCAAATGAAGTATTTGTTGAATCAACTCCAATTGAATTTACGAACGGACTTCCCCAACTGAATCCTGATTCGAAATCATCTTTTATTGTTCCATCCTGATATTGTTTTGGATCAACCGTGAATAAAATCTCATAATCACTTCCGAGCTTCAGGTTCTCAGTATCACCAACGCCGCTTTTAACAACAACTTTATACTGTTCGCCCGGATTAAGCGGAGATTTCGGTTCAAATTCAATTCTGCCTTTTGAATATGAATTCTGGTCAACTGTTAAATCCACATTTTTATTGTCTTTATTCAAGAACAAAATATTTCCCGGAAGTGTAGATGATTTTATCGCCGAATCAAAACGCAAACTTACTTTTACCGAAGGACTTACATTATCCGAATTATTCAGCGGATAATGCTTCACAAAATTTAGTTTGCTTCGCGTCGTAAAATTAAAACTATATGGCTGAGCAAGTGAAATATTAAAATATGTTTTTGCTGCTGTGCTGACAGTAACCTGATAATTCACTCCAGCCTGTAATAATGCACTTGGAGTGAATTCAACAGTTTTGGAATTATTACTCCAAACAAATGTACCCGACAGAGCGGGAGTAATACTGAACGCACTTTCAACTGAGCTTGTATTCATCCTAATATCAAAATCAATTTTAATCTTTGAAGATAAACGTACATCCACATTTTGGTCTGAAGGAGAAGAAGCAACCACATTTGGTGCATTCAAATTTGGCTGAAGAACCATCATCTTGTTCGCAAAAACAGATTTATGATTTACAACTGTAACTGTAGCCGAGTCCTTTGCATAATCCTCTGCTTCAAAATATAATTTGTATTGTCCCGGTGCAACATTATCAAAAAAGTAATATCCGTTATTCTGATCATCACCATTGTAAACAATATTTCCGGGGGTTAAAGTAACCTTCACAAAATTAATCGGTTTCTTATTGTCATTCGTTCCCGAAAGCGGCTGATATGACGAAGGGACAGTTTCATTTTGATCACGCAGAATTCCTGCTATGGTTCCCGTTGTTAATTTTCCTTTATTAAAATGATCAAGGAAAGCACGGGTGATTGCCCAAGCTTCATGACGCTGATAATATGTGTTTTTCAATCTCCACGCTTCCGGAATATAATCATGAAAAGAGCCTTCGGATAAAGTACCGGGCATATTCAGATATCGCAAAACTCCAAGTCCAATCGGGTTCCCATTATTGTCTGTCCAACCATAAAAGTCATAATCACCACGTACATAAAGATTTGAATTGCTCCATGTTCCTGACCTGCATTCGTATATTTTTTGCCAGACAATATTTGCAAAAGTTTTCGATGCAGGAAAAACAGGTGCGTTGTCATATCCGCGGAAAAGTATCAAAGGAAAATTTACTCTGTTTGCCGTACCGGTTGCATTAGAATGAATTGAATGGAAGTAGTCAACATTATTTGCATTTGCAATCGCATCTCTTGCAGAAAGTGAAATATCATCAGCATCTGAATTGCCACTTCGTGTCAGAATAACCGTCGCACCGAGAGATTGAAGGATTTCCCTAACATGTAAAGCTTTTCCGAAATTACTTTCAGATTCCCAGAAATCTGGAGGCATCACGTGTCTGTCGTTTGCAGCATCATGTCCGCCATGCCCAGGATCTATACAAATTTTTATTCCGCTTAATGACTGTGCATTTAATGTTGCAGATATTAATACTATCAGTGATAAAATTTTTATTGATTGCATATTCATTCCTAATTAAACTTTAGTGATAATTTATAAATAATTCCATCTGCAGTATTATACAATATTTCATCAGCATATTGAGAATAAGAAGGATATAGTTCAATTATATCTTCTGTATTTGTCAGATTAAATTCTGCTTTACCTAAATATTTTTTAATGTAAATATCAGAGCCGGTGATTTCGCTTCCATTGTCAAAATCTTTCATATAAACAATCCAGTTGCCGTCGCGCGACCATGTCGGATAATTTGCAAAGCCAACTTTGAAAAGTAACCTGCCCGATAAATCACAAACATAACTTCCCTTTCCGGGGAAATTAAAAAGTATTTTTTCGCCATCAGGTGAAACAGAAGACCAGATATAATTCCCGTCTCCAAGCGGTTTCAGAGTTTTTTCTTTTTCACCAATGAACAGATGAATTCCTTCTGCATCCGCTGTAACTGAAATTCCAGCCAAATTATTTTTTGCTAATGTTTCAACTTTCACAATTCCGTTTTGATTCACATAACCAATTGTACTGCTTTTCTGATACTTCGGAAGTTGTACATTTCGCAGGTCTTTCTGTATTATTTCGGTTGAATTGTCAATCAGATTATGTTTTATTAAATCTGTAAATCTTAATCCATCGACAAATTTATCGACACGGTATAAAAGTGATTTATCCGTAGATGAATACTGAAAATCATAGCCAGCGCCGTTATAATTGTTTAACTCAGTGATACCAGAATCAGAATTCTTCAGCCACAATCCTTTGTATTTTGGAGAAGTGAAAACAATCTGTGAGTTGCTAATAAATTTTGGATAAAAGAAAATTCCATCTTCTGCCGAAGTAACCTTTTCAGATTTGATTACTAAGACACTTTGAGCAAAGATTGGAAATGCAAGCAAAAATAAAAACCTGAACAATTTCATAAATACCTTTTTGAGTTATTTGAAACTTTTGTATTTTTAATCCGAAAATAATTAAGAATGACATATGAAAAATATTAAAATATCTGCATTATTAATAATCTTTTTAACTGCATGTGCTTTCGCTCAAGATTTTTCAAAAGTTGATGAATTAATGGGAAAAGGAATAGACGTAAAACTATTCCCGGGCGGAGTTATTCTTATTGGTAACTCTGAAAAAGTTTTATATAAAAATGCATTTGGAAATTTTACTTACGACTTAACCTCTCCCAAAATGAATGCAGAAACCATGTTTGATTTAGCTTCCGTTACGAAAGTATTTGGAACGACAATGTGTATTATGAAACTTTATGATGAAAAGAAACTTGATTTAAAAGACCCGCTGACAAAATATTTTCCTGAATATGAATTTGGCGAAAAGAAAAATATAAAAGTAATTGATTTACTCATTCATGAAAGCGGATTACCTGCATATTACTCGCCAAAACCTGACGAATCGCGTGAAACTGTCATAGATACAGTATTGAATAAAAAACCCGTATATGGAAAAAACTCAAAAACGGTTTATAGCTGCCTGAATTTTGTAACTACAATGTTGCTTGTTGAAAAAATTACTGATAAAGCAATGATAGAATATTATAAAGAAAATTTCACTGAGCCGTTGCAGATGGAAAGGACTATGTTCATTCCGCCTGTTGAATTAAGGAAAGAATGTGCACCAACAACACCTGAATTACGGGGAGTTGTTCATGATCCGCTTGCAAGAGCACTTGAAGGGAAATCCGGAAATGCAGGTTTGTTTTCTACAGTTGAAGATTTATCAAAACTCTGCCGCATGATTTTGAATGATGGTGTTTATCAAAACAAAAAATATTTTGAGAAAGAAACTGTTTCCCTCTTTACGAAAAGATATTCTGCAAGAAGCTCGCGTGCAATTGGATTTGATACAAAAGAACTGCACGGATATACATCAGCAGGCAAATTCTTTTCGGCAAATTCATTTGGGCACACCGGATACACAGGCACTTCTGTTTGGATTGACCCTGAAAGAAAAATTTTTGTCATACTTCTAACAAATCGTGTTTATCCCGATGATACTGCATCAATCCGTGATTTCAGACCTGCAATTCATGATGCTGTAATTGAAGCAATCGAAGATTTATGATTTATTTTGAGGCTGAGTTAGAAAATCCTTTTACTGTCACTTGGAAGTTTTTGCAGAGTTTATCAGTTTAAATAATATAAAATCATTAGAAGTAGCGGTCTATCTACTTCAGCAATAACATTTTCTTTGTCAGAACAAATGAAGCAGTTTTCAATTTGTAAAAATAAATTCCGCTAACAAGACTACTTCCGTCAAACTTTACTGAATAATTCCCTGCAGGTTTGCTTTCATCTACCAATGTTACCACTTCATTTCCGAGAATATCGTAAACTTTGAGTGATATATTTTGTAGCACAGAATAGTATTCTGTGCTACTGGGAATTGAAAAATTTATTGTAGTACTTGGGTTGAACGGATTGGGGTAGTTTTGTCCGAGTGAAAAATCAGCAACTGAAATATTTTTTTCATCAACATCAACAGCTCCCTGAAATTCAAACTCAGCATAAACAGGAAGATGATCCGAAGCATAATACAAAGCCTCTGCCACAGAAGATGAGACAGCATTGTTTGGCTGAAGATTTATTGATTTGTTGAAATGATTTCCGTCGTTGCCAACAATTGTATAAGTACCCGGAACATATTTAATTCCGCCGGCATCTTTCACTGCCTGTGAAATCAGAATCATATCAAACCTATCATCAAGTCCGCCGGTTGAACCGCCATCCGGCAGAGCTTCCAACCTTGTGGATTGAGTATGAATTGATTTAAACGCAGAATTATTATTCCAGTTACCAACAGCATTTATAGGATCAATAAAATAGCCTGTTGTTGTTTTATCCAAAAGTTTCAGGAATGCAGGTTCTGAAGAAGTGTAAGTATTAAAATCACCAAGTACAATATAATTTTTATTTACAGGCAGTTTGTCGGTTACTGCTCTTAACTTCGAAACTTCTGCTAATCTTACCTGTTCCTGTCCGCTGTTTGCTTTAAGATGAACTGAATAAATCAGCAGTGTGTCATTTGTAATTTTATGTCTTAAAGTAAACTGTGAAATATCACGCAGATCAGTATCAATCGGAACATTACTGATAAATTCAAAAAGTGAATCCTTATAAAACAAAGCATTATCAGTATCATATCCATCTATAAAAGTTGCAGCTTTATATTTATTGTTAAGCACATTCGATAAAAACAAATTGACAGCATACTGACTTGTCATTTCCTGACAGACCAGAATATCAGGACGAACATAATCCAATGTAGTCTTAAATCTTTGATTTCTCGAAGTATAAAGGTCAGGATAATTCAAGATATTATATGTCATTATTCTTGCTTTTTCCTGTCCATAATTAGTGACTGAAAAAATAAAAAGAAATATCGCAAATACGATACGTGTTTTCATTAGTCAATATCGGTTGATAAAATGAATCTCAGAATTCTGTTATTTTCCGTGTCAGCCACATATAATGTTTTATCATGAAAAGCTACGGCATGAGGAGATTTGAATATTTTACTCCCGCCAAATGACTGCAGTTCATCACCAAATGAATTGAATTTGAAAATGCTGTCTTTCTCTGCATCAGCAATGTAAATATTGTTATAATTATCAAGTGCAACATCTTCAGGTTTGCCAAATTTATTTACTTTCATCATGTTAGTATAAAACGGTTCAAGATAATTTTCATAACCGGTGAAATCAAGATTTGAAACATATCGCAACCACTGACTTTTGAAACTGTTATTACCAATCATTGTAACAATCAAATCATACTTGTTACCTTTAAATGCAGTCAATGAGCTTATTTGATTGGATGACATCAATCCTGTTCCCAATGGTTCAAGCAGCGGAACTCTTCCCGTTAATGTATCTCTATAAACTCCATTGGATACTTTAATTTGCCCGAAAGTTAAAATCACATTATCAGGGTCAACTTTACTTGTGTTTGCCGGTCCGCGTCTCGATACATAATAAGAATTATCAAAAAAGACGCACACACCAGTATATTCTCTGTC
>PFVB01000017.1:21706-33483 GCA_002790395.1 Ignavibacteriales bacterium CG_4_9_14_3_um_filter_34_10
GCAGAATAAAGGTCAATTTTATAAACTGCACTGTATGTTGAATTAATTCCATTTATTGTAGTATCAAACTGAGCACATACAACAAGATTCAATCTATAATCCTGATCAATAGCAACTGGTCTTTTCACAGATTTTGTTCCAAGTATCTGTCCTGCCACGTTCATCATAACAATTCTGTCATTGTAAGTATCAGCCACATAAACAAAAGTTTCTTTTCCGATTATTATATCCTGCGGTTTATTAAATCCAGTCCAAACAGGAAATTGCTGAACATAACTTGTATCGCTGAATTTTTGATTGTTCGGATCAACCGAATTATCCGGAGCTTTAAACTTATTCGTACATGAAATTATTGTAATTATAATAATCAGCGGTAAAAATATTTTTTTGATTTCCATTAGTTAATTCCTATTTGCAAAGATAATCTGTGAGCACTGCCAAGTTTTTCGAATTTGGAGTAACCGTAATCAAAATTCAAATCTGCAATGCCAGCATTAATTTTCAGACCTGCACCAAATGTAAAATCCTGTTCATCAACATTGATTTTGTATCCACCTCGGAGATAAAGTAATTCATGCCAGGCATATTCTGCACCGAGCGAAACATTCTCGCTGTTATCATTAGGATGATTTAACTGAACAGATGAAGTAATTCTGTGTTCTTCATTTTGCAACGGCTCAAATGCAAAACCGATACGAAACATAGTCGGTGGTGAAAAAGATTGCCAGGATGATTTTTCTCTTTTACCAAACAAAACAATTTTCCCGTCTGGTGCCAATTCATTTCCGAAATTTGTAATGGCAACTGCAAATCTTGTTGAGCCGAGTCCTGTCCAGTACAATGTTCCCAAATCAACCATCAGTCCTCGCATTTTAAGTTTATCAAGAGTTTCATCAATATATTTCAGAGAAGCACCAAAACTGAATTGCTCAGTCATTTTCCGCGAATAAGTAACTGCAAAAGCAACATCGCCAAATGAAAAATACTGCCCGTTTCCAAATGGTAAAACTTCTGTGGTTACTTTCATATCATCCATGTGAAGTGAAGTAAATGATAATCCCACAACATCATTTGATGACAATCTGTAAGTTACACCGACGAACTCATGTTTTATGTCGGCAACCCATTCATTATGCGAAAACACAACTTCATCACGCTTTGTATTTACTAATCCGGCAGGATTCCAGTAAAGCGAAGTGGCATCATTGGCAACGGCAATAAATGCATCCGCCATTGCTGTAGCTCTTCCGCCAACTCCAATTTTTAAAAATTGTGCAGTCGAAATTCCTGCACGCTGTCCGCCTAAAGTAGGAAATAATTGTCCAAACACATTATTCCCGAATACTAAAACTGCGATTGATACTATAATTATTTTTTTCATGTCAGAACTTTATGTTAAATCCAAATTTTATATTTCGTCTTGTTAAATATCTTGCCGGATTAAATGGGAATGTTGATATCGGTGCCTGCAAATCGGGATACAACGGATCATTCCACGAACTTGGTGTTTTATCACCGTACTCATAAGCCTTCCCGGTAACGGGATTAATAATTGCAGAATTTTTTGTATCAAGAAGATTATTTACTTCAACAACTAAGGCTAAGTTTAAGCCCATGATTGAGAAAGATTTTTCAAAATTCAAATCTACCCAAAACCAATTATCCCCGATTTTACTGTTCAAGTGTTTAAAGTCGGTTTCATATTCAGGTCTTCCGTCCGAATCATAACTGCCTTTAAAGATTGCCGGAGTATAACGCTTACCTGACTGAAAAAAGAATCTCAGATAAAAATTATAATCATCAAGAATACCGGGAGCAAAACCGAATAGCGGTTCATTCTTTCTGACATAAAAATTCAAAGAAGTTGAGACTGTTAAAGGTCTGTCCCACGAAACATAATCTTCTTTTATTGATTCAGTTAAATCACCTCTTAAAATTAAAACTCCTTCATCAGCAGAAGAGCTTTTGCCTGTAACAATAGCATAAGAAAAAGTAAACATACCGCTGAACCACTTGCCAATTCTCTTTTTGTATTCGAGTTCAACACCACGCGAGCGTGCATAATCAAGATTTGCGTAGGTTATAAAAGACTGAGTTGCAAACCTTGCCGAACTGATTTTTGCAGTCCGGGTTCGTACATAATCAAAAATATCTTTGTAATATGCTGTAAGCGTCAATACATCATTTTGAGTAAACTGAGTCTTCAGTCCAAGCTCGTATGCCACGGTTGTCTCAGGATTCAAGTTCGGATTACCAAATCTTTGGAAAGAAGACTGAGCATTTGACGGACTTAATTTCGCATAAACAAACTGAGGGCGGGGCCATTTGCTAAAATGTCCATAGGAGAAAAACAAAATTTGATTATCTGTAACAGGATGCGAAATACCGAGGCGGGGACTTAATCTTGCCTTGAATCTTCTGTTACCAAACCATGAGAAAGAATCCTCTTTATATCTCTTTCGGATTTCATCAGGAATAGTGACAACATCAGGATTTTCAACAGCATCATCAACATATTTGCCAGGGAACCAATAATCCATACGCAAACCAAAATTGATAATCATTCCGCTGAAAGTAATATTATCCTGTGCATAAAAAGAGCCATTTGCAGGATGAACTTTGTAAATATCATTATTCAAGCCAAGTTCACCAATCCACGGTCTGTAAATATCGATAACCTGCATCTCCTGAAAAACAAGATTGAACCCAGCTTTGAATTTATTTTTTTCATCAAAGAAACTTGTCAAATCACCTTTGAGTGAAAATTCATCAGTATAATGATCACGCCACGTTGACGGATTTCCAACATCCCAAAAACCATCACCGGGAATTACTCCGATTGTATCATGATCGGGGTTGTAATAGTCTATCGGAAAATTAACAATGTCTTTCGGCTCCTGATATTCCTTCCAGCTTTTACCATTTGCATCAGCACGAAGATTTGAGAAATAATGATTTAGTTTAATCTCATAAAAAGTTTTGGAATTCAAAGTGTGAGTAAGGCTCAGCGTATTGTACTTATTATTGTGAGTAAATGTGTTTGCGTTATCAAGAATATATTGATATGCATACTGATATCCCGGACTCGGTTCAACATATTCAAGATTCGATTGCAGTGATTGTGAATTTTGATTAATGTTAACAGATTGATTGAAAGAATATGTAACCTTGAATGTCGGGCTGAATTTGTAGGTCAGTTTGCCAAGCCAAAACCAACTGTTTTCAGATCGCGGAGCAAATCTACTACCAAAGAATGTTGACGAAACCAATTGCTTTGCAGTTGGTTTATAATAGCCCTGAGTAATTCCGTCTGAAATTCCCATATAAAAACTGCCGAAGAAAGTTAATTCGCCGGGAATATTAATCCCAAGTTGCGGGAGTAAAAATTTTGTCAATGGTTCAGGCCCCGATAAATTCGCTTCGAGAATATCTATATTAAAAACATTCCTTGATGATTTGTCACCAAGATTATCACGCTTGTATGAAACATACCCCGAATAATTTTCTCTTCCCTCTCTGGTTCTTACGTTCACAATACCTGAAGTCGCCTGTCCGAATTCAGCATTGTAACCACCGGTTATTACTTCCATTTCTTCAATTGAATTCGAACTTAACTGCAAACCAAAGCCTGTCCCTGCAAGCGGATCCTGCACTGAAACTCCATCCAATAAAAAAGCATTCTCATACGATCTTCCACCGCGGATATGAATTTCATTATCATTTTTAACCACGCCTGCCTGCTGAACAACTAAATCGTTTACGCTTTCAGCGATTGCCATTTCAATATCTTCTCTTGAAAGTGATTTTTTGCTTTGAGTTTCTTCTACATCAACCAAAGGCTTCTCACCAACAACAACAACATCCTGCCCAATTGTCAGTGATGTCTCCTCAAGTTTAATATTCAATTGCAAAGTGCGGTTTGCGTCAATATTAATGCCCGTGAACTGCATTGTCTTATATCCAATAAAAGAAACCTCGACAGTATAAATTCCGGGATTTATATTTTCAATTCTGTACTTTCCGTCAAAATCGGAAGCTGAACCATAATAAGTTCCTTTGAGTAAAATATTTACACCGGGAAGCGGCTGATTATTAGCTCTGTCGGTAATTACTCCCTCAAGTTTTCCTTTCGACTGCGCAAAATTGAAGTTTGATACTGAAAGCAGAATCAGTAAATAAATTATATTTTTCATGGTGTAAATCCGAATTCATCAAAAAATATTTTTTCTAAAAGTTTTGCAACGTTACCGGAATTACCATCACACTGATGAAGCGGCATACCAATAAAAAACAAGTCTTTAGAAACATCAATAAAAGACACAACTCCGGTTTTTTGATTGCTGATTAAATTATAAACAGGAAGTGCAACATTGCTTGGCTGATATGTTCGGATAAAGCTTATTGTCGAAGTTGTTTTAAGACTTGGATAATCCGAATAATTTCCCGTGCCTGTAATATTTGCATTTGACAACAGAAAAGGAAGAGGTTTTGCTTCACCTAATTTTTCAACCGGTAAAAAGCCCTGCAGTGCAGCTAAATCAATTGGGAAACTGTCTGTTGAATCCTGGAATGTCAATGAAAATGCAATCTTTCCGCCTGCGTTAATATATTTTTGAGTAACAATATTCAGATAATCCAGGTTTGGACTTGAATCTGAATACCAATAAACATTACTGAAAAGTTTTAAGGTTTCAAGCATAGTAACATTCGGGAATGGAATTTTATCAACTTCAAGATTCAGAACATCGAATTTATTTGCAAGCACACCGCCATTTAAACTGTTAAAAGTATTCTGGTAAAAACTTTCTCCTGTCGTTCCGGAATAATCATCTACAACCAACATCTTGCCTTTTGGCTTTTTTACAAACCAGTTGTTATCAGCACTTGGAAGCGGAATGAAAGAAGATTTCGCACCGGAAATATCTTCCGCCTGTACATACAATCTATTGTTGTCATCAAGTTTCAGATTTTTTAACTTCTTCGGAAAAATATTTGACTGATTTCCGTTAATCAGAATCTGCATCTGCGGCTGCGAAGCATTAACATCATCAATACGCAATGTAACTAATGTTGCCGAGCGGTCAAGTGAAACATAATCGCTAGTGTCATTTAATGCTATATTAATTTTTACAATTGATTCGATTCCGTCAAGATCATCAAATTCCCAGCTAACAGTTATAACAGGAAATGAGACAGACGGCAAAACAGAAGTCTTCGTCCATTGAATTGTCGGTGGTGTATTTTTAATTGGGAATTTTAACGTAGCAGGAGTCGGGTCAATCAATCCCAAATCAAAATATTCTTCGCCCTGATTGTAAATCCCGTCATTATTTTCATCAATAAAAGGTTCAGCACCAAGATTGATATCATTCCATATTATTTGTGAATCGTATTTTCCGTTACCGTCATTATCCACAGAAATAACCTGAAAAACAAATGTTGTATCAGCAGTTCCAATTGGAAGTGAAAACAAACTATCGTTCTTTGCAGTGAATGTCCATTTATCATCCAGTCCTTTCCAGTTAAAAAAGTAACCGACTATCAAACCATCTGGATCATCTCCCCACCAGTGCACTTTCAAACGGCTTTTTTGCTGACTAAGCTGATTTTCATCAGCCGGATACAAAAATAAAAATGTATCCGGTGATTTGTTTGAAAGTGGTTTATCAGTAATATTATCTGAGCAAGAGATAAAAACTGAAATCAAAAACAGGACAACAAAAGCTAAATTGCTTTTCATTTTTCCCTTTTATTTAATTAAAAGCATTTTCTTAATTGAACTGAAACTATCTGTTTTTATGCTGTAGAAATAAATTCCGCTTGAAAGAGAATGAGCATTAAAATCAATAGTATAAGTTCCGGCTGATTTATTTTCATTTATCAGATTTGCAACTTCCTGACCAAGAATATTATAAACAGATAATTTCACAAATCCGGATTTAGGTAAACTGAATTTTATTTTTGTTGAGGGGTTAAACGGGTTCGGATAATTCTGGCTTAATGAGAACTTCTCTGGAATTATCATTTCTTCAACATCAGTAGAGTACCCGATAAAATCATCATTTGTCCTTGGAATTAATTTATAATTATTGAAAGAGAAAAACATAATACCAATCAACTCATCAAATTTATCTCCGACAGACACCTGCGTTCCTTTACCTTCAAGTAAACCATCCCACATATTATGATACGAGTGCGTTCCGTCCTGCATTTCAACACGCATATTCACACCTGAATTATCAGCAACTAAAATCTCACCAAAGTTCCTGCTTCCGCCTGTTCCCTGATCAGGACCTGATAAACCATCAGCATTATCATCAGTTACAGTGAGATTCTGAAACTTGACTAAAACACTTTCATAAGATTCCGCCGGAAGTTTTCCATTAGAAAGACCATCAATTTCTGAAGTTGAAATCAATGTTGGCTCTGGAAGTGCAACACCGAATTGATTAACAGTTACTTTAACGCCCTGAGTAAGATTTCCAATTCTTGTTACATTACTGCCTTCATTGACTATACCGGTTGCCGTAACCAAATCACCTTTTTTCAGTGGGTCTGCTTCAGTTCCAAATAATTGTATCGCACTCCACGGACCAGTTCCATCTTGAATAATAATTTGTGTTCCGGTATTTGCGCCATCGCCGATAATATCAGATGTATCAGCAACTACAACTCCTGTCACGCTGACTTCATAACCATTATATGCACTGTAGCCGCTTCCTAACGGAGATTTCTGAACATCACTAATTTTTAAATCACGGTTTAATACATAATAAAAATATTTCCCGTTAACAGTATCATTTGGTGCTGCAGAAGGATTTCCTTGATCATCTTTTGCAGTAATATAAAATGCAATATGTGAAGAATCATTTACCCCCGGAATTACGCCTGACCAGTAATCGCTGCCAGTATCTTTTGTCATAGCTACGCGATTTGTTGGCTGACCGTTTACAGAATACATAACATTTCCTGCAGAAACAGTTCCGTCAGGATCAACAATTTTTGCAGTGATATTTACATCCTGTCCAAACATAGGATTTACAATGTCACGTTTGATTTCAGTAATATTTGCAGGTACTTTATCGCCATAAACAATATCTTCGAGATAAACCGGATCAATCATAAACCAACCATAATTACCACCGGTTCTTGTTTCAATATATCCGCGGAGACTTTTAATTTTTGTCCCTGCCAAAGGGGCTTGAAAACCTGAGCGAATTCTGTAACTTTTATTATACACCACCATAGTAATACCATTATCATCAAAAACCTTAAAAGTACCTGAGCCAACTGCACCGGGTTCGGTTGTTGTCAGATTTTGCAATTCAACATATACACCCTCCCATTTTTCCGCAAGAAAATTTGGTTGACCGGGAGAAACGAAAAAGCTGTCCAGAGTCAAGACAACCGGTTTTGGCCTTTGCATGTATCCGATAATATTTGAATCACCGAATTCTACTAAATCAACTTCTGTTGTTGTAAAGTATTCAGTAGCCCCAACTTTTACTCGAACAACCATTCCTGTGTCAAGTAAATGAAAAACTTCGGGACTGTAATTTTGGACGTTCCGCAACAGGACTCCAGACCAAGCTTTTGATGCAGTATCCTGAATAAAAAACGAAGGTGCCCCTGCAGCAAGTGCTGCAGTCGAAGCAGGATCGTTTACTTTTAGATAAGGTGAATTCATTATTACTCCGGTAATCCAAACAGTTGGACCATAAGCTGGATTTACACCGGCTAATGGCGGGCGGGGTTCTGTTCCTATAGCTCCATAATAAAGCAACGAATCCGGTTCTACATAATTGATATCTCTTATTGATACTTCCGGTATTTCTGTCTGAGCTGATAGTTTAACCGAAAAAGTAAAGACAATTAAAAAAATCACTGTTAGTTTTTTCATTGATTCCTCTCGTTTATTTAATTACTAAAAATTTGCCAACTTTAATATTATTATTTGAAATATCTTTAACAGAAAACAGATATAGTCCTGTAGCAATTGCCTGATCATTATCTGAAACTAAATCCCATGCATGTTCTCCACCTGACATTTTCTGAGTTTCATCTTTGGAATATGTTTCAAACCAGCGTACATCAGAGCCGTTGCTTTCTTTATTATGTCTGATTTTTTTTACTATGTCACCTGACAAAGTGTAAATTGTAATTTCGCACTCAGCAGGTAAATTATAAAAATATATTTTTCTTAGTCTTTCAGAGTTTCCGTCCCAATAAGCATTCCCATAATATGGATTAGGATAAACACCAATTTCAATATTCTTATCAGATGTAGCAGGTGTCCCGGGCAAAACTTTATTTGCACCAACCAAAGCACTTGATTCCAAACTACTGATTTTGTTTTCAGCATCACCTTCATCAAAAGCCGTTACAGAGAAAATATACTGCCAGCCATTTAACAAATTGTTTATTTCATATTTGTATCCATAATTAGTCTCGTCACCAGCAAATTTTATTGGTTCATCCAAAGAAATTGCATCAAATCCCGAATTAAATCCAATATCATTCCCGAGCGAATCGAATTCAGCCAAAAGCAGTAATGATTTTGTAAAATCCTGTGTGGATGTTAAATCAAAGCCGGCATTGGTTCTGTAAATTCTGTAACCTTCAAAATCTTTCTTACCTGAAATCGGGTCAACTGATTTTTCGCTTGATTTGTCCCAGTAAATTGTAACTTTATTCGATTCCGGAATAACTTTGATTCTTGGACTCACAGGAGGTGAAGGTAATATGTATCTTGTGATTTTTTTATCTCCGTCAGAATCTTCTCCTTCATCCAAAATTCCGTTGCCATTTCTGTCTTCACCCCGATAAGCTCTGATTGCCCATCCTGCATTACTGTACAAATTTGTTTTTTGTATTTCCGAATCAAAGCTCGGCAAATCATTTCCAAATTTTTTTGCACAGACAATTGCAAAAGTAACATTTACAGAATCACCCGGCGCCAATGAATTAAATCCACCTGCACTAATCAATAGTGATCTGTTACTTGGAGTTTTAAGAGCATCGGGATTTATACCTGCACCCCAACGATTGTCGCCTCCAAAAAATCCCTGCAATTTTCTGTATCGCTGAATATCATCTTGTGGCGCAAAGAAATTTGAATTAGTCGTATTTCTGTATTGCCAGCTTACAAAATTTGCATTCCCATAACTTTTTGAAGCTCCCAAAAACTGAATCCCAACATAAGAATCTGAAAAACCAACATCACCCGTAGCATCAAATTCATAAGCAATTCTTAAAGAATCATTATACCCGTCACCGCCTTTATTAAAAAATGCTCCGCCTGTGCGTGGTGAAGTAATATTCGTATTCCTTACAACTGCATCTGTCCAAAGTCCAACATAAAAACTATCAATATATTTGTCAGATACGTTTTTGATCCAGTAATTCATAATTACAAAATAATCAGCAAATGGATAATTCCATGAATAGACTTCCTGCCTAACTGCAACTCCAAGCGGAATGTGATCAACAATAAGCTCACCATTACTTAAAGTAGTGTTTGTGTCAACATAGTTCATAACCAAATCCTGATGAGAAATAGCAAGCGGACTAAAAAATTTTGCATCAATTAAAGAAGAACGTTCCTCAACTCCGGTTCCTTTTGCATTTGTGTATTCAAATCCTCCACCACGATTACTTACCGATGAAGCATCAACAGCACCGGTAGTAACGAAAGGACCACTTTTATTACTACCCAAAGAATCTCTGCTCGTAAATCCGCCAATCCATAAACCGCCGTCATAAATATGTTCAATTCCGCTGCCTATCGGATATTCGCACGAGGGCTGACTTGGCCAAAGCGAAAAACCATGTCCATAAGTTCCAAAATTTGTTACAGTCAATCCGAGGTTTCCGGCATTTGTAAATTTTGAATTGTCATCATCATTTGTTTTTCTCAATTGATTTTTTCTCTGATCATCTTGCGGAGAAAAAGCAAGAAACAAAAAAATCACGGGCAGGAATAATATTTTTTTAATCATATCACCTTTTTTGAATTTCGGGCATAAAAATAGACAACCTGAAGTTTCTTTTCAAGTTGTCTGTGTTAATTTTATATAAATATTTCTGAATATTAATTTACTTCAACAGCAGCTTCTGCCAATTCCATTCCTCTTCTGATTGCAGATTCATTAAGCGGAAGTAAATTGTGGTACCTTTCCGGAAGCACTGATTTCAAACCTTCTAATATTTTTTCCATCGAGATTATCGGTTTAATTTTCAGGAATGAACCGAGTATAATCATATTCATAATTTTTGTATTCTTTAGCTTTATCGATTCAGTTGCTGCAGGAACACCAATTATTTGTATATCTTTTCTAGTAGGAGGATTAATTATGTTTGTGCTTTCATAAATCATCAAGCCACCGGGTTTCAGGGCTTTTTCGAATTTATCAACAGAGGGCTGATTTAATGCAATCACCGTATCAAACATTGAAACAATAGGCGAACTGATTTTTTCATCGCTGATAATTGCAATACAATTTGCTGTCCCGCCACGCATTTCAGGTCCATAAGATGGCATCCAGCTAACTTCTTTGTTTTCTTTCACGCCGGCATAGCTCAATACTAAACCAAGAGACAAAACTCCCTGCCCGCCAAATCCTGCAATAATTATTTCTTCAGTCATTTTTATTCTCCTATGCTTTCGGTGTTTTCAAATCACCAAGTGGATAATACGGAATCATGTTTTCTTCAAGCCATTTATTTGATTCAACCGGTGTCATTTTCCAGTTTGAAGGACAGTTGGAAACTATCTCAATAAAACATGTTCCTTTATTTTCTTTCTGATATTGAAACGCCTTTTCGATTGCTTTCTTTGCTTTCCTTACATTTACCGGTTTGTGTACCGATTGACGAGTAACATAATAAGTACCCGGAAGCTGGGCAACTAAGTCAGTTATTTTCAATGGATTTCCCATTGTAGCAACATCCCTTCCTTCAGGAGAAGTTGTAGACTTCATTCCCGGCAAAGTTGTCGGAGCCATTTGTCCGCCGGTCATTCCGTAAATTCCATTGTTAATAAAAATTATTAAAATATTTTCACCGCGGTTACATGTATGAATAGTTTCGCCAGTTCCAATTGCAGCCAAATCGCCGTCTCCCTGATATGAAAAAACATACTTTTCAGGAAATACTCTTTTAATTCCTGTAGCTGCTGCCGAGGCTCTGCCGTGCGCTGCCTCTGTCATATCAATATTAAGATAGTTATAAGCAAGCACCGAACACCCAACAGGGGCGACACCAATTACATCATGAACAATTCCTAATTCGCTGATTACTTCTGCTAAAATTCTGTGAGTTACACCGTGTCCGCAGCCCGGACAATAATGCATCGGAGTATCGTACAAAACATCATGCGGAGCTTCGTAAACAATATTTTCTTTTGTGCACACACTTTCTTCTTTAATTATATTTTCAAAATGCTGATCATCGAGCATTGTTTTTTCATTCATTTTGCACCTCCTAAAAAGTACTCTTCAAGTTTGTGGAAAATTTCTTCCGGCGAGGGAACCATTCCGCCCATTCTTCCGTGGAATTTGACCGGAGCGCGTCCTTCTACTGCCAATCTCACATCTTCAACCATTTGACCTGCATTCATTTCAACATCAAGAATCCCTTTAATGTTTTTTGATAAATCTGCAATTTTCTGATAAGGGAAAGGATATAACGAAATCGGGCGGAATACACCGACTTTGAATCCTTTTGCTCTTGCCATTTGTGCAGCCTTCATACAAATTCTTGCCACCAATCCATATGCA
>PFVB01000017.1:33537-34266 GCA_002790395.1 Ignavibacteriales bacterium CG_4_9_14_3_um_filter_34_10
TCTTCAATTAATTTGTATTTTTTTTGAAGATGGATATTTATTTCTTCCATTTTATCTGGTTTAATATGCAACGAAGTAATAACATTATGAGCTCTATTCTTGGGTTTTCCAACAAGAGCCCAATCTAATTTATCAAATTTTCTTTCTTGTTGTTCAAAAAATTCAACCTTTTCCATCATTTGTCCAAGTGCACCATCGGATAGAATCATAACTGGATTGCGATACTTAAATGCTAATTCAAACGATAATTTTACAAAATCAGACATTTCTTGAACAGATGCTGGAGCAAGGACAATTAAACGATAATCGCCGTGACCACCACCTTTAACTGATTGAAAGTAATCGCTTTGTGCTGGTTGGATTGTGCCGAGACCCGGACCACCACGCTGTACGTTAACAATTAAACAAGGTAATTCTGCCGAAGCTATATATGAAATGCCTTCCTGCATTAAACTAATTCCAGGACTTGATGAAGATGTCCAAACTTTTTTACCGGTTCCAGCAGCTCCATAAACCATGTTTATTGACGCAACTTCACTCTCGGCTTGAAGAACAACCATTCCAGTTCTTTTTTCCGCTTCACGACTTAGGTATTCAAGAACTTCCGATTGCGGTGTAATCGGATATCCAAAATAAGCATCTGCGCCAGCTCTAATTGCAGCTTCTGCTAATGCTTCATTCCCTTTCATTAATTTTATCATTTGTCCACCGTTACTGTTATGTTTCCAG
>PFVB01000029.1 GCA_002790395.1 Ignavibacteriales bacterium CG_4_9_14_3_um_filter_34_10
CAAATTAAATATTTTCAGCGTAACCTTACTCTGTTTAGGAAGATCAAACTCAATTTTTGTGGTCGGATTAAACGGATTCGGATAATTCTGATACAACTGAAATTCCTTTGGCAATTGCTCTTCTGCTTCAACATCGGTAACAATCGTTTTGAATTTGTAAACATTCGTCCATTTGCTTTCGCCATAATCATTAAACGCTTTTACACGCCATGAGTAAACTGTATTCACCAATAATTCCTGAGTTATGAAGATAGTATCCTGAACTGTTGTATCAGCTACCATTTTATTAGGATTAATTACAACATCCTGCGAAAGCTGCACCTGATATTTTGAAGTAACCTTTGCCGGCGTCCATTTCAGTTTTGGTGTAAGACTTAAATTTGTCTGCAAATCCGTTGGACTAATCACCACAGGTGTTTTCGGAAATCCAGTCGAAAAAGCAAATACAGAAGAATAATCGCTGTTGCCGCTGTTATTTACAGAACGAACTTTCCAGAAATAATCTGTTTCACCATTAAGATTTTTTAAAATAAAAGTTGTATCTGCAATATTAGCCTGATTCAAAAAAATACTGGAAAAATTTATATCATAAGCAACAAGCAGATTATATGTCTTGGCATATTCTGCTTTTCCCCATCTCAGAACTGCTGAATCGGGCACTGCATTGTTTCCACTTTGTGGTGAGAGCAACATAGGAATAGATGACAAAATACTTATTGTTCTAAATTTAAAAATGCCTGACCATGTACTTGTACCATACTGATTCGTAACTTTCATCCGCCATGAATAAATCGTATTGGGCTGCAAGTTTTTTAATTGAAATGATGAACCCGACATAATTGTATCAACTATTAAAGCTGACTGAACGATTGATAATCCTTCGTAAACTTGCAAATAATAATTAACAGCATCGCTTCTTTCAACCCATTGCAAAACAGGATTCAAAACATTATTGGTTGATAAATCAGCCGGAGACTGCAAAACAGGAGCTGCAGGAAATGCTGTAGTATATGAAAATACATTTGAGTAACTGCTTTCACCAACAGTATTCACTGCTTTTACTCGCCAGTAATAAGTTTTTTCGCCCGTCATTCCTGTTACTTTATAAGTTGTATCTACAATTCCTGTAACATCAACAATTTTATTTGCAAATAAATTATCACCAGCCACTTGCAGCGAATAACTATTTGCATGTGCAGCATAATTCCAGCGGACTATTACTGTATCTTTTGCGTCATTAGCTCCGTTTGATGGGAAAGCAAGCGTTGGCTGAGCAGGGGCAGAAACGCTCGGCTGAAATTCAAAAACATTGCTGATTAAACTTTCATTATTGTTATGATCGAGAGCTGTAACAACATAATATTTTTTAGCTGTCGGAAAAGTTGAGGTAATCTGATAATAATTTTTTGATGTTATGTCAAAAATTTTTGTTGCATCTTCAATATCATTTTGATTGATGGTTGGTGAATCAAAACTATAAATCACATATCTTGCAACATCTTCATCAGCAGGTTTGTCCCATGTTAATCCTTCTATTCCAAGTCCTTCAACCCTTCCAAACCGTAATGCCAGCGGTGGCTGAGGTGCAACATTATCTTTCCATGGCATAACCGGGATAATTGATTTGTATTTGTAGTAATTGTTCTTTAACGTATCTGTATTATTCAGCGGATTGTCTTTAATATTATGCGAAGTAAAGAAAACTTCACCGTAAATTCCATCAGTTTTTCTGTTCAGCTTAATCATCTTTCCGATTTGCGTTCTATCCATAGTTGATTCGCCAACACGATAAAGCGGAAGTCCGGGATAAATATGTCTTTGATTTCGTTTACCTGCCCACCAAGGAGCTAACGTTCCGTAATCCTGTCCACCGCCAAATGCCCAATAAAGTTGAGGTGCAAGATAATCTATAATTTGTTCATTCAGCCATGCAACCGCATCACAGTAAATTGCACTGTAAGCGCTGCGTCCAAAAATATTAGGTGGCACACCGCTTTTCCAAATGCCTGCCGGACTTTGGCCAAACTTTACCGTTGGCTTTTCATTTTGTATTCCGCTGTAGATCATTCTTAATAATTCGTTTACATTATCACGACGCCAATCACCTCTATCTGTAAAACCGCGGTTATATTGAGCAAAAGTCTGATCGTCCTGATTTGAAATTCCTTCGAGATAAAAATAATCGTCAAAATGAACTGCATCTATGTCATATCTTCGCACTACGTCCATAACAACATTTACAACATGTTCCCTTACTTCCGGCAAACCGGGATTAAGAATTTGATTGCCGTCAACTGTTAAAACCCAATCGGGATGTTGAACAGCAGGATTTTTTTTATCAAGCTGTAAATTCCAACTTGCGTTTCTCACACGATAGGGATTCATCCATGCGTGCAGTTCCATTCCTCTTTTATGGGCTTCTTCAACTGCAAATTCAAGCGGATCCCAAAATTGTGCCGGAGCTTTTCCCTGTTGCCCTGTAAACCACGATGACCACGGCTCAATTTCTGAATAATACATTGCATCACAGGCAGGCCGGATTTGCATAACAACCGCATTTAAGTTGGCTGCTTTTAAGTAGTCTAAAATTTTTATCAAATCATTTTTATTTGCTGCCATTGAGTTTGACGGAGAAGAAGGCCAGTCAATATTCTGAACTGTTGAAAGCCATGCAGCACGAAATTCACGTTTTGGCGGTGCAATTTGAGCCCAAGTTAAATTTTGAATCGCGAGAGTTAAAACTAAAAGTAAAATAACCCTTTTCATTTTCTATTCCTGTTTTTGTAATAATTGACTTATCTGAAAGATGACTAATGCAAATTTATAAATATTAATTGTAAAAATGCTGTGATTTATGTAAGCAGAGTAAAGGAATTAGAAACTTTAACAGATGGGAAAAATAAAAGATACTTGGTTTTATTTTTGCCGTCTTCTATTTGTTTTGTGGCTTTTCAAACTTTCTTAATTAAAGTGTAAAATTTTTAAGTAAAAAAAGAAGGGTTGAAAAATTTCAACCCTTCCATAAAAGAAATCAGAAGCGAACGCCAACTGAAAAATGCTGGACTTTATTAAGCACTCCAAAATCCTGATAAGCATAATCGATAAAGACACCGAGGTTTGCAGCGAAGTCATACTTTACACCAAACCCCATTGTCAATCCATCTTCTGCTTTGTTCAATCCTATTGATTTATATCCGGCACGAAGAGAAACTGTATTAAACAATGTATATTCCGCACCGATATTTACTGTCTCATCGTTATCATTGGGATGAAGAGCATCGGCACCAATAGTCAAACGATTGTTCGGCAGATTAAGAATGTCCATCGCTAAGCCCACCCGGAAAGTAAGCGGCAAAGGCCAGCCATCGGTCCTCAACTTTGCAAGAATCTGATAGTTATTTCCTTCAATTGTCTGATCGATATCATGCTGAACAAGAAGATCTTTTCCGTCCATTGTCATATCTGTGCCGAAGTTTGTAATCGAAGCACCGATTCGCAGTCCGTACAAATCAGAATTAAACAAAACGCCAATATCAACTGCCAGTGCACTTGCAGATGAATTATAGATTTTCTGCTGAATATATTTTGCAGTACCGCCGATTGAAAATCTGTCGGTTAACTGATATGCATAAGTCAAACCGATAGCAATATCCTGAGCACTGAAATATTCGCCGGTTCCATCCTGCTCTGCATTTGTTGTAACGGCCATTTTACCGTAATCAAGCTGGTTGACGCTCAGACCAATTGTCCCAAGATCACCAAGCTGAACCGCTGCACCTGCCCAATTGTAGTTGATATCCGCAATCCAACTGGTTTTATTGAACATAGCTGAGTTTCCGCCGATTCGTGTGATTCCCGCCGGATTCCAATAAAGAGCAGTAATATCATCACTTGTGGCAACGAAAGCAGTTCCCATTGCAATTGCACGCGGACCAATTCCGATATTCAGAAATGGTGCTGCAGTTGAGCCAACTTTTGATTGAGCATTAATTGTTAAAACGAGTCCAAATATTATAATTAGAAATTTTTTCATGGTTCACTCCGCTATTTAATAAGAGCAAATTTGCCGATTTTTTTACCGACATTCGGAATCTCGACTACATAAACATAAACTCCATAAGCTGTATCGATATTCTCTTCGGTTCTTAAATTCCACGAAACATCACCAACGAATAAATCATCGTGTCGCAGTTCCTTTATTAATTCACCTCTCACAGTAAATATTTTTATTGTTGACTGAGGAGGAATATATGTAAACCTAATCTCGCGTTCGCCTCGTCCTGTTTGAGAACTTTGCAATCGTGCTTCTGCATTATGCGTAACAATGTACGGATTAGGAACAACATTGATTTTTTTAAGATCAGCTTTGGCTAAAGCACTATTTATTTCAGCACCTTTTACAGAAAACTGAACTTCATCATAATGGCTGAAAGGTTTGGTCGTAACAATTTTAAGTTTTCCGCCAAGCGGCAATGAAGCGTTCGGTTTTTTATAGGTTACAATAACTTTCCATGTTCTGGTCTTGCTTCCATTAACGACTTCTTTGAAATAAATGCTATGAACAGTTGTTAAACTTCCTGATTTGAAATAAACATAATCAACATTCTTTCCTGTTGACAGATTTCTTACCGTGAAGTTCGTTGCCTGTGCCTTGAAAATATTGGTCGGAATATTTGCAGGTCCCAATGTATCGGCAACAGAGCTGTAAGATTTTTCGGGGAAGAACTCAAACTCATAATCATAAGGCATATTGATACCGGTAAATTGAGGTTTGTTTGGTACAGTAAATTGGTTTAATGTATAAACCGGCTTTAAAGTATCGACAATCTCAATAAATCCCGATTGAGCTGTATCTTCTTTAATTATCCAATCATTCAACAGTTGAAGCCTGAAACCCTGCACAACCTTTGTATTGCCTTCAAAAGTTCCGCTATGCTTAATCAATGTATCAAAGTCTGCTTTGAAAAATGTTCCAAAGAAAGGTACGCGGATATCATTTACAACCAAAGTATCATTACCGCTTGGAATTGAAATTGAATCTTTCGGATCGACATAAAATTCCTGATCCAAAGTCGGGACGAATACTTTTGTCGGAGTCTGAAGATCAAGTAACGAATAATCTTTAGTAATATTTTGCATTGCGGTATCACTAAAGACTAATTGATATTTATATCCATCCATAATTGCAGAATCATCAATAATTTCAACAAGAATATCACCTGTTGCTCTGAATGTTGAAGATTTTACAAGCTCCAATGATTTAGCCTGTGTGTATCCGGCAGGTCTTCTTCCCGGGATTATATATCCGGTATTATCATCGGTTAAAATATTCCCTGAAGTCTCTCTGAAAATAAATTTGGAATTTTCAGATGGGAATATTTCCAACTCTTCATCTCCGGCATCATAAGCAACAACGGCATAAAAATACGTTTGTCCCGGGACAACAGTCGAATCAACAAATTTATTAACAACACCTGAATTATCGCCCAAATAATAAGTAGTTCCTCCGATTTGAGCCAACAATCCGGGAGAAGGATAATAGTAACCCGAAACCGTGTCTGCTAAATCATACTGGGCAATAGGTTTATCAAAAGATAAAACACCAACCGCATTGGTAATTTTTCTTGCATCAAGAAATCCTGCATCGGTTGAACGATAAATTTTATATCCTTGAAAATCTCTTTTCTTTGTTATAAAATCTCTCGTCGTTTCTGTTGGAACCGGATCCCAATAAATCACAACATTGCCATCATCTTGAGTAATAGTAATTTTAGGTTTTCTCGGCGGCTGCGGAAATTTATACCCCGAATTATAAATCTGACGAGTAATAATCTGATTGCTCTGAATATCTTTTAAGTCCTCGCCAAATAAAAGAGCAACTGAAAATCTTTCAATTGCACCAGCGATAAGCGGGAAATAACCTGAAGCATAAATAAAGTCACCATCCTGCGGTTGGCGTGGAATTTCATCAAATCTTCCCGGTGTCATTCGGTTCCATAAAGAAGAATCAACAGATAAATCAGGGGCTAAAGCAAGATTGAAAAAGTTGAATGCGGTCAAACCAATCTGATCTGATTCATCCGGATCTGTTCTTCCAAAGTTAGGCTCACCTTGAGTTGGCTTGCCATCTCCCTCACCTAAATCAGGACCCGGGTATGTTTCATCTTCAGGACCCAAGCCATCTTGTCCAAGGTCATCAGCAATAGCATCCCAATCACCATCTTCATCAATATCATTATCACGTTTTTCATCAATAAGTAAATCAGTCAAGCCTTCGCCTGTAAAATAATTAATAAACTTAACTGGATCCTGATGATTGATTATTCTTGAGTTATAATGGATTGATTCATTTTCATCAACCAAGCCGTCCAAATCATTATCAATCCCATCATAGGCAGTAACATCAGGAATATTAACACCCTGTAAAATAGAAGCGATATGGCCCTCACGTAATTCTGTACCTGAATTTAGAACGAACTGTACACCCAGTGAATAAACAGTATCAGGAAAAGCTGTGATCTTATGAGTTGTTCTTTCATAAGAATTAGGGTTAATTAATATAACATTATCATTTAAATTATATTTAACTGAAAGAAAATCTGTTTGTTTAAATCTTGGTGAAGATGGATTTTCAGAATCGCCATCATTATCAATACCGTCGAAAGGATTACCAGGTGATTCAAGAAACGCATAACCAATATAACCAACTTTCTGTCCGATGTTTCCTATACCGTCGCTGTCCCATGAATATGTAATAAATCTCTCTGTATCAAAAAATCCAAGATCATCACCGCTGTCTCCATCTCCACCGGCAAGTGTTCCTACAACTGTTCCAAAATCTGCTCTGCGATAAGTTGTAGTTCCTTCGTTTTTAATGTCATATAACCAAAAGATAACATCTTCGGCTAAGAAACTTGCCCATTGAAATCCTCTTTGGCGAAGTTGCAAACCCATTCCTTTTCGAAGCGGGTCATTTGAATTCGGCAGAAAATTTGCATTGAATTCATCATCTTTCTGATCATCGGAAACAAAAAAACTTTCCTGATCAGCTTGAATAATACCACGGCCAAAGTATCCCCACCATTCAGTATTTCCTTCTTTATCAACATAATTTGTTACTTCAGGAAAACCGCCTGGGTCGCTCCAGCCACCTATTGGCCATGAATCTTTTAAATGACTCATAGCAACTGAATTTCCGTTTGGATTT
>PFVB01000227.1 GCA_002790395.1 Ignavibacteriales bacterium CG_4_9_14_3_um_filter_34_10
GGCTGTAAAAAATTGTATGCCGAAACATATCCAAATCCAAAAGTTGAACAAGAAATGAATGAGTGGTTTGTTCTTTTAAAACTTGATTTAATAAAAGACAGAGAAATAAGAAGAGAACTTGCTGCTTACTGGACGCCTTCATTTTATTTTTTAGATCATACCGGAAAATCATATTACAATTTTAACGGCTATTTGCCGGCAGATGAATTCAGAATTATTCTTAGACTCGGCTATGCAGAAACAATGATTCCAAAAGGAAAGTATGCAGATGCTGTTGATGTAATGAGTAAAGTGATTGAGCAATTTGAAGGGAATCCATTGCTGCCAAAACTATTAGCTCAAAATGGAATAGCAAATTACATTAAGACAAAAGATAAACAGACATTTATGAAGGTGATGAAAGATATTCAAATCAATTATCCAAATTCGCTTGAAGCAAAAATGTATTTCTGGGAAGAGTAAAATAATATTTGGCAAATTATTAATAATAATTAAAAAGGAAAACTGATGAACAACAAAACACCAATGGAATTGCTAAAACAGTTCGCACCGGAGTTTGCAGAAAACCAAATGCAAGAAAAAGCTCTCATCTTCGAGAATGAGGAATACCAAAAAGTACCGAATAAGTACAAAATGCTTACCTGCCTGCCGGTAGGCGTTGGTATTGGAGTTGTTGCGGCTTTAGGCAAGTGATACTTGCACTCAGACCTGCCTGCCGGTAGGTAGGTGTGGACAAATATGGCAAAACAAAATGGAGTTTAAAACGAAGAAATTGTTGAAGCAATGAACGTTGCCCGCTATATGAAACAAGCAACTGTTAATGACACAATAGCAAATTCACTAAAATTATTAGAAGGAGAATAAGATATGATTTCAATAAAAGTTCTTGGTCCCGGCTGTTCAAAATGCAAAACACTTGAAGCAAAGGTTAGAAACATTGTATCAACTAATAATATTGAAGCAGAAATAACTAAAGTTGAAGACATAAATGAAATGATGAACTACGGAATTATGATGACGCCTGCTTTGGTTATCAATGAGCAAGTAAAAAGTTTTGGTATAGTTCCCAAAGATGATCAAATTATAAAATGGCTTAAAGAAAACTGATATATTGTTAAACGTTGAATTGTTCAATTGCTCAAAACAATTTATCAATTAAGCAATTCGACAATTAAAGTGGAGTTTAAAAATGAAAGCTAGAAATTTAATACTTACATTAGTTCTGATTTTTAGTATCGGAATTAATCTTCCTGCTCAGTTGAAGGGAGTAAAATCTAAAGTAACATTTATTGAACTTGGTTCTGTAAATTGTATCCCTTGTAAACAAATGCAACCGGTTATGAAAGCAATTGAGGCAAAATATGGCGGACAAGTAAAAGTTGTTTTTTATGATGTATGGACAAAAGAGCAAAGACCTTATGCTGAAAAATATGGAATCAAATTAATTCCAACTCAAGTTTTCCTTGATAAGAATGGAAAAGAATTCCATCGCCACGAAGGATTTTATCCCGAAGCTGAGATAGATAAAATTTTACAAGGTAAAGGATTGACAGTAAAGAAATAGATCAATTGTTAAATTATCTAATTGCTGAATTGTTGACTGAATTAAAAGCTATTCATTTTAGAATTAACAATTTAACAATTCAGCAATTGAACAGTTAAAAGGATTTTTATGATAGAACAAATTTTCACCGCTTTAAGCACAGCACTTTACGATAACTTTTGGATTGCACTTCTTGCATCATTTGGCTGGGGAGTGTTATCCATTCTGCTTTCGCCATGCCATCTTTCCAGTATTCCCTTGGTTGTTGGTTTTATTGCATCACAGGGGAAGATTGATCTGAAGAGAACATTTTTTATTTCGCTTGTTTTTGCAGTTGGAATCTTAATTACAATTGCTGCAATCGGGATAATTACAGCATCACTCGGAAGATTAATGGGCGATGTTGGTGCAATTGGAAATTATCTTGTAGCTGGAATATTTTTTCTCGTCGGGCTTTATCTTTTGGATATTATTAAACTTGATTGGAATTCAGCCAGACTCAGACAAACAAAATCAAAAGGATTGCTTGCAGCATTGATTTTAGGACTTCTGTTTGGTGTTGCTCTTGGTCCTTGCACATTTGCATATATGGCTCCCGTGCTTGGAATTGTATTTCAGACAGCACAAACAAACTTTGCTTCAGCCGCTTTTCTACTTTTAGCTTTTGGTATGGGACATTGTTCAATCATTGTAGGAGCTGGAACACTAACGAATAAAGTTCAGAAATATCTTAACTGGTCAGAAGAATCAAAAACAATTTTATGGATAAAAAGAATTTGCGGTGCGCTGGTAATAATCGGTGGAATATTTTTAATTCTTAATTATTGAGGATAAGGAAAATTAATAATTCAAAAATCATATTGGATTCAATTGCAGAGGCTGTTATTACTGTTGATAAAGATTTCAAAGTTACTTTTATCAACGATGCTGCTGAAAGAATAACCGGTTTTAAGAAAAGTGAAATTTTGGGACAATATTGCAGACATTTTTTTGATTCCAATTTTTGCGAATATAATTGCCCGATAGTTAACGTCTTAAAATCAGAAAAAAATGTTTATGACCGTGAGACTGAAATTAACTGTAACGGTAAAGGAAAGATTCCCATCAAGCTAAATGCAGCCATCTTAAAAGATGGCTTAAATCAACCTGTTGGAGGTGTAATTTCTTTCAGAGATATTTCAGCGTTAAAAGAACTAAGCGGAATATTAAAGTCAGAAACTAACTACCACGGTTATGTTGGAAAAAGCAAAAAGATATTAAATATTTTTAAATTAATAGATGAAATCAGCGATACTGATGCCCCTATAATAATTACAGGAGAAACCGGGACAGGCAAAGAAATTATTGCAAATGCAGTACAGACAGTCAGCAAAAGAAAATCTAAGAAGTACATCAAAGTTAATTGCTCTGTTATTCCGCCTAATTTAATTATCAGCGAATTATTTGGACATGTCAAAGGAGCTTTTACTGACGCAAAATACGATAGAATCGGCAGGTTTGAATTTGCTGACGGAGGTACAATTTTTCTTGATGAAATATGTGATCTGCCAATTGAAGCACAGCCTAAATTGCTTAGATTTTTACAGGAAGGAACCTTTGAAAGATTAGGAGAATCTACGACCAGAAATGCAGATGTTAGAGTTATTGCCGCAACAAATAAAAATATTGAGTCGGAAATAAAAAAAGGAAGTTTCAGAGAAGACCTTTATTACAGGTTGGATGTAATTAATATTGAATTGCCACCTTTAAGAGAACGAAAAGATGACCTCCCTCTTCTGATTAATTTTTTTATTAAAAAATACGAAAACATTTACAACAAGAAAATAAAAGACATAGACGCTGCATCGTTGGAAATTTTGATGGAGTATTCTTTCCCGGGCAATACTCGTGAACTTGAAAATATTATTGAGTATTCCGTTATCAGAACAAAAAATGAAGGAACAATTTGCGCTTGTTTACTTCCCAACAAATTAAGAAGCAAAATAAAGTGCAAAGGAAAATCCGAAATAACTGAAGACCTTCACAACAATGAATTGATCGAGTTATTGAATAAGTATCAGTGGAACAGAAACAAAGTGGCAAGTGTTTTGGGTATAGACAGAACTACTATTTGGAGACGATTAAAAAGTATGGGGCTTGAAAAATAATACTCTTCAACGCAACAATTTGTTGCATTATTCTATAACTTCAATAAAAACAAATATTTAGATTAATTCTGCAACAAATTGTTGCAGAATCCCCTTTCATTAATAAATTTATCAGCCTAAAAACAAATCATTTACTGGCAAACTATTTGTTAATAAATTAATTATGTGTGAAATGTTAGCTAATCATCATTTTATGATAAGAAATTATTTGGATGCAACAATTACTTTTGAAAAAGTGATTGCAAAAGGTGGTGCTTCAAAAAGTATCCGAAAAAAAATTATCATTTGCTATGTCATACTTTTTCAAATTGAAAAAGCTATCCATGAATTCCTTAGCCTGATACAAGAAGATATTACTTTTATAACTGATACAAACTTGCAAGATGAAGATTGTCCGTGTCCGGAATTAATCTCTGAAATTGAAATTAACAAAATCAACTTTTCCGACAAAGAAAAGAAAATGGCATTAGGAATTTTATGGCTTTACTGTGATTTGGATACTTCGTTAAGATACTTTGAAGAATATCACAAAGAATATGGACAAAATATAAAAATCAATGAGATTATTAGCATAATCAAAACATTCAAAAATCAAATAATACAGGAGAAACAATGAAAAAAACTTTAATTATTTTTATGTTTTCAGTGATGAGTACAGTTTTATTTGCTCAAGCAAATTTTAGTACCAGCTTGCATGCTACACGACAAGGAAAAGTAACTGCTTATGCAAAGGAAAATGGCGGAATGGAATTAATTACCGGAATACCAATGGATTCATTAGCATGTCTAAAATGCCATTCTACTACTGGGCTTTATCCTGATGGAACCGCGATTAACTCTGCAACTTATGCACCAAGTTGTCAGGACTGTCATAATTTTGCAACAGGCAGTGCAGTTGATCAACAAACATGTTATAACTGCCATAACAGACAGGTTTACGAGAAACAATTATATCCTGATACTGAGGCAAATGGTGATGTTCACCGAAAAAAAGGAATGACATGCATGTCTTGTCATAAGAAAGATGAAATGCACGGTGATGGAAACACCTATTCTTCATGGTTAGATGAAGGAGCTTCCAAAACAAAATGTATTGACTGCCATCCTTTAAGTGGATTATCATCAAATACTTCTCATGATACTCATGCAAAAACTGAAAAAGTAGATTGTTTAGCTTGCCATACAACTTCTATAGTTTCCTGTACAAATTGCCATTTTGAAACTTTGCTTGCAACAGGGAAAAACAGACCTTTGAAAAAAATCAAAGGATTTGAATTGCTAATAAAAAGAAATGGGAAAGTTACAACTGGAACGTTTATGACTTATACTTACGATGGCAAAACCGATGTAATTATTGCTCCTTTCAGAAGTCACTTAATCCAAAAAAATGCAAGAACTTGTATTGATTGTCATGTTAACATGGGCGGGACAGTTGCAGCAATTCAAGAATATAATGCCGATGGGCAAATTACTATGACAAAATGGGATGAAGGAAACAAAACTATGAATACTCCATCTGGTGTTGTTCCAATCCCCTCCGATTGGAAAACTTCATTGAAATTTGATTTTGCAACATATGACGGTGACGTTATGAATCTAACATCTGATCCAACAAAATGGCGTTATATTACATCCAATGTTGATAATATTCATATGTATTATTCTGAACCTTTGGATAATTCTACACTTACAAAACTTGGCTTCACAAAATTACCAACTGCTGTTAAAGAGACTAATGGAATCCCGACCGGGTACATGCTTGCTCAAAATTATCCAAACCCTTTTAATCCAAATACAACAATTAAATTCTCAGTTCCAAATAGTACACATGTTAATTTAACTGTTTATGATGCTCTTGGGAAAGTTATCTCCACATTGGTAAATGAGGAGAAGACAGCCGGTACTTATGAAGTAGATTTCGAGGCAAAGAATCTATCTTCAGGTGTGTATTTCTATAAAATTACGACATCTGATTTTTCAGCTACAAAAAAATTATTGTTAATGAAATAACACCACTATGTAAATAATATGAAAAAAGGTTGTCTTTTTAAGGCAGCCTTTTTTTATTCAGGATCTACTCTTTTTTAATTTCCAATTAATTATAAATATTTGTAAAAAAGTGCTTGACAAATAAAATTAATGTCATATATTTGTAAGTGAGTGTTTACATATTTATTTAAGGTTACAAAATGGCAGCAGAAAGATTAGATACAGAAACAAGGCAGGAACAGATTAAGAAAGCTGTTTTAGAGATTATATCAACCGAAGGGATTGGAAAACTATCTACCAGGAATCTGGCATCAAAGATTGGTGTTACCGAAGGAGCTCTTTTCAGACATTTTTCATCGAAGAAAGAAATAATGCTTTCGATTCTTGATGATGTAAAAAATGAACTTCTTGCTGATCAGGAAAGAATAACTTATTCATCTTCGCTTACAGCCGAACAAAAATTATTTGATTTTCTTTGTCGGCATATTACTTATCTTATTGAAAACAAAGGCATAACTATACTTTTGTTTTCAGAAGCAGCACATATGAATGAACCATTATTGAAGAAGGGCTTGCGAGAAATTCTTCTTACCCAAAAAGAATACATTAGCAGAATAATCAAACAAGGGATGAATGAAGGAGTTTGGGATAAATCTTTAAATGTTGAAAATGTTGCCACTCTTTATATGGGAATTCCAATTTCATTAAACATAGAAATGATCTTGGAGCCAGGAACAGTTAAGCAAGAAAAATTTTGTGAACGAATGATTGGTTTAATAAAGAGAGCATTAGAAAAGAAATAATTTTTTTTTACAAATATATGTTAGTAATTGTTTACTTATTAAAAGGAGATAAAATGGAAAATAAAACAATCAATATTGCAGCAGTAACTGATGACGGATTAACTATCAGTCAGCATTTTGGCAGAGCAGCATTTTATGAAGTGCTGTTTGTTGAAAACGGCAAAGTAGTTAAAAGAGAACGACGCGAAAAACTTGGTCATAATAATTTTGCGCAGGAAGAGCATCATCATTCAGATGGAGAGCACGGACTTGATGAACACTCACATTCCAAACACGTTAGTATGGCGGAAGCTATTAAAGACTGCCAGATTTTACTTGCACGTGGAATGGGAAATGGCGCTTATCAAAGTATGTCTCAGTTAAACATCAAACCCGTAGTAACAGATATAAAAAATATTGATGAAGCTGTACAGGCAGTAATCAATGGTTCGATAGTAGATCACACAGAAAAATTACATTAATCAAATAAGGAGAATTAACATGTTTCAATTACCAGAATGGACTTTTGAATTTCACGGACATCGCTGCCCGTTTATGCCGATAGGTTTTAGAATGGGAACTTTGGCAATGGAAAAATTAGGCGTTAAAAAAAGTTTAGATCATCAAATGCATGTATTTTCTGAAATGGGTGT
>PFVB01000167.1:0-1714 GCA_002790395.1 Ignavibacteriales bacterium CG_4_9_14_3_um_filter_34_10
CTGGCTTTGCAACTGCCTGCCGTGAAAATGCTGTTTCATTAATTGGCGGAGAAACAGCTGAGATGCCTGGTTTATATAATGATAATGAATACGATATGTCGGGAACAATTGTCGGCATAGTTGAAAAAGATAAAATTATAGACGGAAGAAATGTTGAGTTAGGAAATATTCTTATTGGATTTAAATCGAATGGTTTGCACACAAACGGTTATTCTTTGGCAAGAAAAGTTTTGCTTGATAAATTCCGTGTTGATGAATTTCTGCCGGAGATACAAAACACATTGGGCAAAGAACTTTTAAATGTTCATAAATCTTATTTGGGATTAATTGAATTGTTAAAAAATAAAATTAACATTAATGCCTTTTCACATATTACGGGCGGAGGGATTTTAGGAAACACAAAAAGAGTTATTCCCAAAAATTGTTCGTTGAATGTCAATTGGGATTCATGGGAAAGACCTGCAATTTTTAAGCTGATTCAATCGGCCGGAAATATAAATGAAGAAGAAATGCAGAAAGCTTTTAATTTGGGAATTGGATTGATCGCCATTATTGAGCAATCCAATGTTTCGCAAGTAATGGAGCTTTCGAAATCATTCGGAGAAGAAGCAATTATTGTTGGCAAAGTAATTTAAGAAAGGATAAAATGTTCATAGATACTCATGCTCATCTTTTTATGGATGAGTTTAAAAATGACTTGGACGAAATAATAAAAAAATCTTTATCCGAAGGAATTGAATATATTTTAATTCCCGCCACTGATATAAAAACCTCAGCACAAGCAATTGTACTTGCAGAAAAGTATAAGAATGTTTACGCGGCTGTTGGTGTTCATCCCCATGATACCAAAGATTGGAATGAAAGTTATCTCAGTGAATTAGAAAAATTGGCAAGTCATCCGAAAGTTGTTGCAATCGGTGAAATTGGTTTGGATTATTACTATGATTTCTCTCCAAAAGACAAACAGATTGAAGCTTTTAAATCACAGTTGAGTTTTGCATGCAGTAAAAATTTGCCTGTAATAATACATAATCGAGAAGCCGATGATGATACTTTGCAAATAGTACAAAAATTTTCATCTCAGAAACTCAAAGCACAGTTTCATTGTTTTGCCGGTGATATCAGTTTAGCAAAGAAACTAATTGAACTCGGGCACTGTATTTCGTTTACGGGAAATATAACATATAAAAAATCGGATACACTCAGAGATGTTGTAAAATTTGTTCAATTAGAAAATATGCTTCTTGAAACTGATTCTCCTTTCATGGCTCCACTTCCTTTCAGAGGAAAACGGAATGATCCTTCATTGATAAAAATCACTTCGGAAAAGATAGCTGAGATTCAGAATCTTACAATTGAGGATGTACAGCGAACAACAACTTATAATGCATATAGATTATTTGGAATTGGAAGCAAACCAAAATTAAGTTTTACTTATCAAATTGGAAATTCTTTATATGTTAATGTAACAAACCGATGCAATGCTGATTGTGTTTTCTGTGATCGCAAAGGTGATGCTGTTATAAAGGGCTACAATCTTAAAATGCCGAAATCAGAAGAACCGGACGCAGAAGTTTATATTGAACAAATCGTTGACCCCAAGAAATATAAAGAAATAATTTTTTGCGGATATGGTGAGCCAACAATCCGATGGGATGTTGTTAAACAGGTTGCAAAATATGTAAAAAATAATGGCGGCAAAACAAGAATGAAT
>PFVB01000167.1:1769-8522 GCA_002790395.1 Ignavibacteriales bacterium CG_4_9_14_3_um_filter_34_10
AGTTTGAATTCAACTGATGAAATCCAATATGCAGAATTAATGAGAGTTGATTCCTCTTTACACAAAGAGATGATTGACTTTGCACAAAAGGCACAGAACCACACTGAAGTTGTTTTGTCAATTGTTGGATTATCTGATGTTGATGCAGAAGAAGCCAAGCAGTTTGTAATCAATAAAATTGGGGTTAATTTTAGAATAAGGGAATATTTTTCATGAAATCAAAAATTTATATCTCCGCATTTGTATTATTTTTTGTTTCAACTTTCCTGTATGCACAAAATTCCTCTGCTCAGGTTGCAGACAATATTAACGAACTTCTAAAAGATGATTATTTTAAATCAACGCAAATTTCGGTTGATGTTTTCGATCTAACAGAAAACAAACCGATATTCAAGAAAAACGAAAAATTGCTTTTGAAACCGGCTTCAAATATGAAAATCCTCACCACTTCATCAGCGCTATATTTTCTTGGACCTGAATATAAATTCAAAACTACAATTTGGATAAATGGCGAAATTGAGGATTCTGTTCTGCTTGGTGATTTATATTTTCAAGGCGGGTTCGACCCTGATTTGAAATATGAAAATCTTGAATATTTAATTAGTGAAATCAAACAAAACGGGATTAAACAAATTGCCGGAAATGTTTGCATCGACAAATCAAATTTGGATTCTCTTTTTTGGGGTGAGGGCTGGATGTGGGATGACGAACCTTCAACTGATTTTCCATATTTAACTTCATTAGTTTTTGATGACAATGCAGTATCAATTATAAGCAAACCCGGACAATCGATTGGTAAGCCTGCAATTATTGAGTTTTTGCGTCCATCTAATTTTGATCTGATTAATAATTCAGAAACCGTTTCGAATGGAAGAAGCCGACTTCAAATAACACGAGATTGGATAAACAGAGACAATACGATTATCGTTTCAGGAAAAATTAATTCCACCGCAAATCCGGATACAGCAAGTATAAGTGTTTTTAATCCGCATGACTATTTCCTTTTTTTAATTAATGAACTAATGCAAAAATCAAAGATTGCTGTTGAAGGCGATTTTCTTTTACAAGATAAACCTGAAACATCAAAATTATTAATTTCTCTCGAACGACCTTTTAGTGAAGTGATTGTAAATCTAAATAAAACAAGTGATAATTTAAGCGCAGAGATGACTTTACGAGTACTTGGATTTGATTCATTAAAACAAAAAACTTCAGCCCGGCAAGGATTAAAATTCATTGATAGTTTAATTACAATAATTGGCTTTGACCCAAATAAATACAGGTTGGTAGATGGTTCGGGTATATCACATTATAATTTAATTACAACTGAATTGATTAATGAAGTATTGAAATATTTTTATAAAGAAAAAAACGATTTATATAAAATTTTATATGAATCCTTTCCGATCGCCGGTATAGATGGCACGCTGAAAAACAGAATGAAGAATACACCTGCTGAAATGGATGTTCATGCAAAAACCGGAACGCTAAGTGGTGTCAGTTCGCTTTCAGGATACTTGACAAGTAAAAGCGGTCATATAATTTCATTTTCAATTTTTGAACAGAATTACGTGCGAAGTTCTTCGAAAGCAAGAGAAATGCAGGACAATATTTGCAACATTTTAATTGAAGGTATTTAATGAAAAGCTATCGTGAAGTTCAAATTGTTTTCTCGCCTTTTAATGTTGACTTGATTAGCGGTTTGTTCTGGCAGCTTCCTATCGAGGGAATTACTGAAGCCGATAATCATTTGCTGGTTTATTCATTAGTAGAACGTGGAGTTATTGAAAATAATTTTGAAAACATTTTGCAAGCTGCTAAAAGGGAAAACTTAATTGAATATTTTTTGGTAACATCTTCTGTGGTTGAAAATATTAACTGGAATGAAGAATGGGAAAAGAAAATTCAAACTATAAAAGTGACTGATAAAGTAATTATAAAGCCTTCATTCCGAAATTACGAACCAAAGGACGGTCAAATTGTTATTACAATTGATCCCAAAATGTCATTTGGAACCGGCGAACACGAAACCACACGGCTAATGATTGAATCAGTTGAAAAATATATAACCAAAAACTCACATGTATTGGATGTCGGCAGCGGTACAGCAATTCTATCGATTCTTGCCGCAAAACTTGGCGCAGCTAAAGTCTTTGCAATCGACAATGATGAGTTGTGCCTTGAAAACGGGCTTGAAAATATCCTGGTAAATAACGTTCAATCCAAAGTGAATGTTGTTAATTGCGAATTGCACGATTTGAATGAATTCAATTTTGATTTCATTTTAGCAAATATTAACAAGCATATTTTAATTGACATAGCTCCCGAAATTTCAAAAAGACTAAAACCCGAAGGCACGTTAATTCTTTCCGGATTATTGGATACAGATGAAACGGACATTAAAAATCTTTACAATAAAAATGGATTTAATGTAATTGAGATGAAAAGGATGAATGAATGGATAGCTTTAGTGCTGAAACTTTAAAATTTCATAAAGCTTGCAACCAGATTTTCCTTTTCTTCATTGTCCAATTTTGATAAAACATTACTCATTACCGAATTAAATTCGGGCAAATATTTATCAACAAGTTCTCTGCCTTTGTCTGTTAAATCAGCAATGATTACCCTTCTATCAATCTTTGATGTTTCTGTTTTTACCAGTTCAAGTTTACCAAGATTATGGATAACGCAAGTAATGTTAGCATTTGTAACTGCTAAGAGTTCGCTGATTTTCTTTAAGGCAGTTGGTCCATTAAAATTTAATACTAACAACACATGAAACTGAGGAAGTGTAATCTTTGCTTTTTTAATACTTTTAAATTGAGTACGCTGCAAATAACTGTGCGCTGAATTAAATTTTGTCCAGAACTCAAACATTTGGTTGTTTTTTTCGCTCATATGACTCCTCGCTTTCTTTGTTTTCTTTTTCAGAAGGATGGTAAAAATTCGTATCAAATCTAAACTTAAAGTAAAAAATTTTTGTTTAAATAAAAACATTTATTTTAAAATTATTTTTGTGTTGTGATAATATTTTCATTCCCTTGTATTATGCTTATTTTAATATGAATGATGTATATTTGCCATAAAAAATGCGTTATTATTCCAAAGAGAGAGTACTTTTTTAATGTCTGAAACAAATTTTGAATCTATTACCGAACAATTTCTGATTTCCATAAAAAAATTTTCGAACTCAACAAAGAAAATATATTCAGTAGCCTACCCGGTTCCCAACTTTGAAATCATGAAGATTGTTGACCCGATTCATTCGAGTGGATTTAATTTTATGTCTTTCTCGTCTCCCTCAAACGACAGAAAATTTCTTGGCACAAAATCCCTTTTGGATTCAGAGACATTTTCTCCTGACAATAATTATGAAAGTTTCAAGACGATTGATTCTTTAAGCAAAAACATTATTTCTAATCATAAAATGATCTCTCTTGAGGGAATTCCCTTTTTTCTTTCAGGAATAAAATTCAATGTTGCTGAGCATTCTGAGTTGTGGAGTGATTTTCCTTCTGTTTTTTGGTTTGTGCCGGAAATCGTCTTTTATCAAACCGGTTTGAATTGCTTCATGATAATTAATTTTTATTCCGAAATAATAACGAAACCAGAAATTCTTTCTCTATATAAATTTGCAGCAAAATTGATGAGTTCAGGAAACGATTCATCGAAATGCACAACAATCAGAAAATCGGTAGATAGCTCAGAGCATGTTGATTGGGAAAACAGAACAAACTCTATGCTGCAATTAATTAAAGCAGGAGAGTTAAAAAAAATTGTTTTATCGCGGCAGGTTGTTTATAAAATAACATCAAATATTGGGTTGTTTTATTTATTGGGTAATCTCGAAAAAAATTATCCCAACACGACTGTTTTTATGTACTATAAAAATAATTCAGTCTTTTTTGGTGCAACTCCGGAATTACTTTTAAGTATTGAAAAAAACACAATAACGATTGATGCTCTTGCCGGATCGGCTCCCCGCGGAATTAACTCCAATGAGGATTTTAAAATAGAAAGCGATTTATTGCAAAATTTAAAAAATAGAAATGAGCAACAATATGTTGTTGATTTTATTGTTGAGTCACTTTCCCAAGTTTCAAAGAACATCGAGTTCGATAAAATTCCTAAAATCAAAAAGTTATCAAATATACAACATCTGTGGACAAGCATTAAAGCAGAAACCAACGGCAAACAATCTGTTATATCGTTGTTAAATTTAATTTACCCAACGCCTGCTATTTGTGGAATTCCAACCATTAAGGCAAAAGAAAAAATCATTGAATCTGAAATCCATTCCCGTGGATTATATTCTGGAATCATCGGATGGCTCGACGAAAAATTAGATGGAAAGTTCTATGTTGCTATCCGCTCTGCGTTGATAAAAAATGAATTTTTATATTTATTTGCTGGGTGTGGAATTGTTGATGGCTCAGATCCCAAATTGGAATTTGAAGAAACCGAATTGAAATTTAATCCGATTTTGAGTTTATTTGAAAATGAAAAAACAAATTAACAAAAATTATCTGTGGTCAAAATTATTTGTGGATTTCCTTCACCAATGTGGAGTAAAAGAAGTATGCATATCTCCCGGCTCAAGAAATACACCTTTAATAATTTCCTTCTCGGAAAACACGAAAATAAAAAAACATGTTTTAGTGGATGAACGGTCGAGCGGTTTTTTTGCTTTGGGATTAGCGAAAGCTTCCGGAAATCCTGTAGCAATAGTTACCACTTCAGGCACTGCTGTTGCAGAATTATACCCTGCCATTATCGAAGCTTATTTTCAAAAGGTACCTCTTATTATCTGTACAGCCGATCGCCCTCATTATTTAAGAAACTCCGGTGCAAATCAAACGATTAATCAAGAAAACATTTACAAAAATCACATACGTTTTTTTGCTGACTTGGGTTTACCTGAAATTAAATTGAACAACTTTTTGATTCTTAAAAAAACACTTGAAAAAGCTTTCCACATAATTCATTCCGAATACATTGGTCCTATACATTTTAATCTACCTTTTGAAAAACCATTTGAACCAAGCAATTTTACAGATTCAATTGATGTCAGAGTTTTGAATAAAATAAATTTTGAATTTTCAAAACCGCTATCTTTTCCACAGCAAATAATTTCAAGAACCTCAACTAAGGTATTTAAAATCATTTCTGGTGCAAAAAGGATTCTTATTCTATCCGGAGAAAATTTTGATAAAGAAGAAAAGTTGTTTCTATCTAAAATAGCAGCCCATCTGAGTTCGCCAATAATTGCTGGAATTCTATCTTCGGTTCGTTTGCAGAACAAATCAAACATAATTAGAAATGCCGCCTCTTTTTTAAGAAGTAGTCAAATCAAGAATTTAATTGAGCCCGATTTAATTATTCAATTCGGATACGCACCAACTTCAAATAACATTCTGGATTTTTTTGCAAATTCATCTGCAAAAAAAATTGCTGTAAATATCTTCAACGAAAAGTACGATCCATCGCTTACCACAAATGTTTCACTTAAAACTTCAGCAAAAGAATTTTATTCACAGATTAAAATAAAGACTGCGCCAAGGAAAGATGATGTGTATTTGAAGTTATTGAAAAATATAGATGCACAAGCAGAAATAATGAAAAAGAATTTTATAAAATTGCACTCCACTTTATTTGAATGGAAAGTCTACTCAAGTCTGCTCAGTAATATTTTGCCATCAAGTAATTTAATGCTTTCTAATAGTCTGCCGGTTCGCGATTTCGATTTCATCACCAGTATTAAAAAGAATATCAATGTTTTTTCAAACCGAGGTGCAAGTGGCATTGACGGAATCATATCAACTACCGCCGGAATTTTTCAGGCAACAAATAAAAGGACTTTTCTTGCTATCGGAGATTTGGCTTTTTACTATGACATCAATTCTTTATGGTTGCTAAAAAGATACAAAATACCATTGACCATAATATTAATCAATAATAACGGGGGCGGAATTTTTGAATTGCTGCCAATTGCAAATGAAAATGTTGAGTTTCAAAAATATTTTAAAACTCCAGTGAATATAAACTTTAAAAAACTTGTTGAAGCATTTGATGGAAATTACTATTCAGTAAGTTCTTCTTCTGAATTTAACGAAATTTTTAAAAAAATCTCCGGTTCAAAAAATTTCTCTGTAATTGAAGTTAAAGTGAACTCAATTAAATCCAAAAACAGTAGAATTGAATTCTGGAAATTATTAGAAAAAAACATTCAAGTATGAAATTGTTGTTCGATGATTTCAAAATAAACATTCATACCAAAGGACAAACTTATTTTAACAGACACATTGTTTTCCTGCATGGTTTTACGGGGTCGGCACTCGATTGGGAATCTGTTTTTAATTTTTTGCCAAGCTATGTTTATGCGACTGCAATTGATTTACCAGGACATGGCGAAAGTGATTGTCCTAAAGAAATTAAACTTTATACAATTGATAAAATTTGTAGTGTAATTGACTTTGTGACTGAAAAATTAGAAATGAAAGACTTTGCACTCTGCGGCTATTCAATGGGGGGACGTGTCGCATTAAATTATTCAATTGCTAATCCCGGAAAAGTTGCAAAGCTAATTCTTGAAAGTGCTACCCCGGGAATAGAATCCCAAGCAGATCAAAAAGCAAGAATTGCGTCTGATAACAATTTGTGCGATTTAATAGAAACTAATGGAATCAACAGTTTTATAGATTTTTGGATGAATCTTGAACTGTTCGATGACTTAAAAAAACTTGACATTTATAC
>PFVB01000167.1:8533-8728 GCA_002790395.1 Ignavibacteriales bacterium CG_4_9_14_3_um_filter_34_10
TCGTTGAGAGGAAAAGAAAAAACTCTGTCGTTGGATTAACAAATTCACTAAAAGGTTTTGGAACCGGTGCAATGTTGCCATTATGGAATAAACTTTGCCAAATAAATATTCCAACACTTTTAATCACAGGAACTTTTGATAAAAAATTTACCAATATTAATCGGCGCATGAATAATTTAATCATAAATTCCAAGC
>PFVB01000178.1 GCA_002790395.1 Ignavibacteriales bacterium CG_4_9_14_3_um_filter_34_10
TTTTTTCAACATCGAAAAAGCTTAACAAAAGAAGATTCTGAAACAAGCCTATCTGCCGACAGGCAGGTTCAGAATGACAATGTTGTAAACTTTCGGCAGGCAAGCCTGCCTACAGTAAACTTTTGGCAGGCAAGCCTGCCTACAGTAAACTTCCAGCAGGCAAGTTTCGAATATCGAATGTTGAATTTAGAAGGTAGAATTATACCAGTCTGTAAAATATTCAGGAAATATCTTTGATATTTTTGCATTCATCATTAGTTTTAATTATAAGATAATAAGGAGAAGTCTTATGCATATTACTGGTGAAGCAAAACTGTTAAGAATATTTTTAGGCGAATCAGACATTTCTCATCACATCCCCGTTTACGAAAAAATTGTTACCGAAGCCCGCAAATATGGACTCGCCGGGGCTACTGTTTTCAAAGGGATTATGGGATTTGGCGGAACGAGCAGAATTCATACTACTAAAATTCTTCGTTTATCTGAGGACTTGCCCTTGATTATTGAGATTGTTGATGAAGAGAAAAAAATTGACGCATTTTTGCCAATTGTCGAAAATATTTTTGAAGAGGCTAACTGTGGCGGATTAATTACAATTGAAAAGGCAAGCATTGTTAAATACGTAGCTGATAAAACAAAAATGGTTGATTGATTATGCAATCATAACTGAAGGAATCTGATGAAAATATTTTTTTTGTTTAGCATTTATTGCCGCATGTAAAATTAGAAATGCTTATCAAGTACACCTATTGATAGAATGATAATTTATTTATGAGATTAACTTTATGTCTGTACCAAAAATGACTGTAAAACTTAGAATCAAGAATGGTATCCCATTTGCTATTGAAACATTAACTGGTTTACAATTCAGGTGTGGTGTTTGTGGAAAAGTTTTTTGGCATAGAGATGAGTTAGACAGACATTTACTGCATGAAACACCCAGCGATTCAAATAAACTTCAATTTCCGGAATTGGACAAAAATATTAACGTAAGAGCTATTTACTCTCAAGATATAAGAGACTTAACTAATCCTAAATATCCACGACTTGTAAAAGGCGATAAATTATTTAGTAACACTATACGCATTTGTAATGCTGAACCTGACTGCCGTCAGGCAAGTTTTATTTCAGTATCGAAAAATCTTAACAAAAGAAGATTCTGAAACAAGCCTATCTGCCGACAGGCAGGTTCAGAATGACAATGTTGTAAACTTTGCATAAGGTGGGTTATTAAAAAGGATTAAAAAAAAATTGATGAAATGATAATGATTTTTTAATTAAATAAAATTCAACTACAAAAAAGGAAAGAGTTATGAAAATCACAAAAGTAAAAGGCAGAGAAGTATTGGATTCAAGAGGAAACCCGACTGTTGAAGTTGATCTTGAACAGGATGGAAAATATTTCGGAAGAGCTATCGTACCCAGCGGTGCCAGCACCGGTGAAAGAGAAGCTGTTGAACTGCGTGACGGTGATAAAACAAAATTCAAAGGTAAAGGTGTTTCAAAAGCTGTTGCTAATGTTAATGAAACAATTGCAAAAGAGATTCTTGGTAAAGAATTCCAGTCGCAGAAAGAAATTGATACCAAAATGATTGAACTTGATGGAACTCCGAACAAAGCAAAATTTGGTGCTAACGCAATACTTGGTGTTTCATTGGCTTATGCTAAAGCTGCTGCCGCCGCTAAAGGAATTCCTTTATATCGTTATCTCTCAAATAAAGAAAAATATGTTTTGCCTGTTCCTTGTATGAATGTAATTAACGGAGGTAAACATGCGGACAACAACGTTGACTTCCAGGAATTTATGATAGCTCCACACAATGCAACTACTTTTAAAGATTCAATTAGAATGGGCGTTGAAGTATTTCATACATTAAAAGAAATCTTAAAGAAGAAAGGTTATTCAACCGGAGTCGGAGATGAAGGAGGATTTGCACCAAACTTAAAATCTAACGAAGAAGCAGTTGAATCAATTCTTGAAGGAATCGAAAAAGCAGGCTACAAATCTGGCAAAGATGTTTCTATTTGTTTAGATCCTGCAGCAAGCGAAATGTGGGAAAATGGACAGTATAAATTCTTCAAATCTGATCAGCATTTTGCATCTTCTGACGAAATGATTGAAATCTGGAAAAAATGGGTTGATACTTATCCGATAATTTTAATTGAAGATGGAATGGCAGAAAATGACTGGGACGGCTGGCATAAAGTAACTACTGAACTTGGCAGTAAAATTGAATTAGTTGGTGATGATATCTTCTGCACAAATCCAAAAATTTTGAAAAAGGGAATTGAAAAGAAAGTTGCAAACTCAATTTTGATAAAACTAAATCAGATTGGAACTGTCAGTGAAACTCTTGAGACAATTGAGCTTGCTTATGCGAATAACTATAATTGCTTTGTTTCTCACCGAAGCGGCGAAACAGAAGACACTACAATTGCTGATTTGACTGTCGCTGTTGGTGCCGGGCATCTAAAAACCGGTAGTGGTTGCAGAAGTGAACGTATTGCAAAATTCAATCAGTTAATTCGTATAGAAGAAGAACTTGGTTCGAATTCAACATTCGCCGGATTGAAAACTTTTAAGAACAAATAACTATTTACAAATTACAGGAGACGGGCTAAATGCCCGTCTTTTTTTTAGGAAACTTATGCCGAATAATCTTAATAAAATCACCAATTACTTTTCTTTAATGAAAGAAGATTTTATTTCTCTTTTCAAAGATGCAATTGTTCTTTTCAAAACTCCGTTGAAATGGAACAAAATAGTTTGGGGAGTAATTTCTCTATTCTTTTTGATTTTTCTTACATCAATATTTTTTATTGATAATAATATAAGACCATGGATACTCTCGAATCATAATCCTTTTTTTGATTCACTTTTTTCAGTTTTCCACAGATACGGAAAAGTGCAACCGGTATTAATTGTTTTTTTTATCTTCTACTTTGGAGGGATTCTCTTTCAAAAAGAAAACATTCATTCAATTGGTTATAAAATATTTCAGCTCTTTATCTATTCCGGTTTAACAGTAACAATTCTTAAATCTCTTATTGGAAGATGGCGACCTTTTAATGGTGTCGGACAACTTTATTTTACTCCTTTTGTTTTAGGACCAAATGCAAAACTTTCGCTTCCATCTGGAGATGTTGCCATTGCCTTTGCAATCTCATTTGTGTTTTCATCTTTATATAATAATAAATTATGGAAGGGTTTCTGGTATTTTATTGCTGCATTAACTGCAATAGGAAGAATATACCATGATCAGCATTGGCTATCGGATGTTTTACTCTCTGCTTTCATTACAATAAGTATTGGTGTCTGGCAGTACAATTACTTTAAACAAAAATCACAAACAATCACATAAAAGGATGGATTAAAATGAAGGTTCTGATTCTTTCAGATATTCATGCAAACTATCCTGCTCTTGAAGCAGTCTTAAATACCGAAAAAGATTATGATAAATTAATCTTTCTTGGAGATGTGGTTGATTATGGTCCGCATCCAAAAGAGTGTTTAGAATTTATTAAAAATAAAGCCGATTATTATGTTATTGGTAATCATGATAATGCTCTTGGAAATAATAGAGATTGTAACAGCATGGGAACATTCAGGGAGTTTTCTATTGCTACAAGAGAATGGCATAAAACTTTGCTTGATGAAAATGACAAAAAATTTCTAAGAAGTATGCCGGTAATGTGTAAGGCACATTTTGGTGAAAAGTCTTTCTTTCTTTCCCATGCATCACCACTTGGTGATATTTCAAAATATCTTAATAATGATGAACTTGAAAAAGAAGTCAAATTGCTGTCTCATGAATTTATTCTGCTCGGTCATACACATATTCAATACATAAAATTTTTGCAGGATTCTTTAGTGCTAAATCCGGGAAGTGTGGGTTTATCAAGAGAAATTAGCAAAGCCTGTTATGCGATTTATGAAAATGATGATTTCATTATTAAAGCTGTTGATTATGATGTACAAACAACAATTAATGATTTAATGAAAAGCCCTATTCCACTTAATTGTAAAGAAGGATTAAAAAAAGTTTTACTCCATGACTGAAAAAACAATATAAAAATTAATGAATTCTCTTAAAGCAGAAAACCTTGCAATCAAATTCAAATTCATCAGAATATTCTGAAGATTCATTCTCTGACTCAAAAGCAAGTGAGTTGTATTTCAGTTTAAGTTATGGATTCTGACTTTAGATGTCAATATTCTTTAAATGATTGGTTACTCGATAAATTATTGGTAAATAACCGAACTATTAGAGGCAGTTTGATCGTTTCAGAATTTTAATTAATTAATAATATTCTTGTTTTTACAAAACGTCGCTATTTAAAAAGTTTTTCAATTTTATTATGAGAATGTTAAAAGATTACAAAAAGGGATGAAGCAAAGTCAGAAGTAAAGGATAACTCTTTGTTAAAACTAAAGAATCCAGGATGAAAGTTCAAAAAAATATTTCATGCCATTGATATTCTATATTTTTCGATCAGCCAACTTATCAAATGAATTTCAATTTCCCCTCTTGCTATAGATATAGCGATAACTTACATTTGCACCTCAATTTTAAGGAGAATTATTTGTATGATTTTTAATCGATTAATGATTTTATTTTTTATAATTAATTTAAATTTGTTCGCGCAGGATGATTTTTTCACACCGGTTTCGACAATCGGCGGATACGGGGAACTTCATTTCAACAAAATTATACCAAATAAAGGCAGTAATTCAGAATCACTTGACTTTCATAGATTTGTTTTATTGTTTTCACATAGTTGGACGGAAAAATTAAGTTTCAAATCTGAAATTGAAATTGAACATAATTATGTAAAATCAAATCAGGGCGAACTGGAACTTGAACAAGCCTACATTGATTATCATCATGCTGATTGGATCGGAATTCAAGCAGGAGTACTGCTTCCATCGGTTGGATTATTAAATGAAATTCATGAGCCACCGACATTTTTAAGTGTTGAAAGACCGGACTACAGCAATAAAATTATTCCAACAACATGGTATGGAAATGGAATTGCTTTATATGGAAATTATTCTGGGTTTGATTATAAATTTGTTGCAATGGAAGGACTGAATGGTGATAAAATCAGCACAAGCAGTGGAATAAGAGACGCACGCCAAAAGGGTTATAAATCCAATGCAAAAAACCTGTTATATAATTTCAGAGTGAATTATATAAATTTGACGGGATTATTGATTGGAACTTCATATTCAATAAATAATGCTTTCTCACTGACTAAAAAGGTAAAAGTGAATATTGCTGAAATTCATTCCCGATACCAAAATTATGGTTTCTATTCCTCATTTGAATTGGGAAAAATTACGTATGATCACAAAAATTTAAAATCATCATTCGGCTATTATTTTGAACTTGGTTATGATGTATTTCGTTTTGTCAAAGCAGAAGGAGAATTAATTCCGTTTATTCGTTTTTCGCAATTCAATACTGCTGACAAAGTGTCAAATCTTCCTGATGAAGAGAGAAAATATAATAATAGTCAAATACTTTTAGGTGCCATGTATAAACCGCTTCCTGAAATTGCCGTAAAATTTGATTACTCTCTTAGTAAAGTTGAGTTGGGTAATCAAAAAACAAAATATCTCAATCTTGGAATTGGTTACATGTTTTAAGGAGCTTATGAATTTTATATTGTTGTTTTTTGTTTTATTCTTTCAGATTGGTACTACCTTGTACGATCAAGCTGAAGAATCAATTAGAAAAAATATTCCGAATATTTCTGAAATAAAAAGGAATTCTTATAAAATTGATCCAAAAACTAAATCTGAAATTGAAAAATTTGCCGGTCAAAAGTTTTTCAAAGATGAAGTTGTATATTGGAAAATACCGACAAACAGTAAGCAAATAAAGTACGCATTTATTGATAATGTTTATGGAAAAGCATTGCCAATTACCTTTTTGGTGATTTTGAGTGAAGAAGGAAAAATCGAAAAAGTTGAGATCATAAAATACCGGGAGCAGTACGGATCCGGAGTAAAAAATGAAAATTGGTTAAGCCAATTTATAAGTTTCAATTCGTTCTCCGATTTTTCTATTGGTAAAGATGTTCAGGGAATCAGCGGTGCAACAATATCAGCTAATTCAATTTCGAGAGGTGTAAATAAAATTGTTAAATTATTTGAAAAGATCAAAAGTGAACTTTAATATAAGGCTTTGTGAATTGCCTGATTTAATGAAAACATTTTTATCGGTGTATTTAATCGTGCTTTCACTCGGTGTGTCAATCGGGCTTTATTATGTTTCAACCACAACAGAAGCTAATGTTTCCGGCATTGTAGAAAGATGGAATGGTTCAAAAACAACAGAGGATGAAATACCCGAACAATATGAGAAAAGTATTCAGGAAATGCTGATGACAACGCATAATCATATTCTCGGATTCTCATTTATCTTTTTACAAATAGGATTGATATTTTATTTTAATTCAATTGTGTCATCAGGATTAAAAGCATTTTTATTGATTGAACCATTAATCTCGATAATTCTTACTTTTGGAGGAATATGGTTAATGAGATTTATTGATGCGAATTATGTTTATCTTTCGGTTGTATCAGGAACGGTTATGTATTCCTCATTATATGTAATGGTTTTTATATCAATTTATGAGATGAAATTCAAAAAAAGTTAAGTCGCTTGTTCTTTTTTTAAGAAGCTCATCCACGAAACTTTAAGGATTGATATCAGCAGAAGAATTGCACCAAACCACTGAACCATATCAAGCATATTGCCTCGCAGAAAATATTCAAGAATAATTGCTGTAAATGGAAATGCGAGTTCACAAATTGTTGCAACAGAAGCTGATACTTTTTTTAAGCCAAAATAGTATAAAAGAATTGCCAGTCCACCCGAAGAAAAAGCAATTACCAAAAACGTAATCCACTGATATTTACTGACTAATTCAAAGTTGGCAGGATTATTTGTTGCGAAAACAATCACTAACATTATAATTGATGTGAATAAAAATCGCAGATAAGTTCCTGTAAAAAAGTTTACATTCGAAAGTGCCCGCTTGCTTAAAACCGTTGAAGACCCAAAACTAAAAGCTGCAAGCAAAGCGAACAGTGATGCTGCCAAAGTTTTTTCTCCGGTCTGAAGTTTTGTGAGATTTATTCCAAATGTCAGCAACAATACTCCGATAATTGCAAGTGTTGCCCAAATAAAAAATTGTTTAGGCAGTTTTTCTTTAAGGAAAATTGAGGCAAGTATCAGGGCAAATATCGGCTGAAGTTTTTGAATCAAAACCACGATTGACAGATTTATAAAATTAACATAAAACAAAGCTTTCACTATTGCCATAGTTCCAATCGCACCACCAAAAACTGCGACACCGATAAAGACCAACAAATCCCGCTTTGGGATTGACTGCAATGATGTTTTCTTAAAGAAAAAAAACGGACTCATCAGCAGAGTTGCAATTGAGCTTTCAAGAAAAACCACAACAGGGACAGGCAAATTGTATAAGATTGGACGCAGTAAAACCGCATCAACGCCCCAAAGTGTGGCGGCAAAAATTACAAATAACGGCGAAGATTTATCTCTCAATTAATTTCCAATATTTTGTTATGCAAATATACAATGCGGATTCAGAATTGTGATTTTATTGAGCATCTCATTAAAAATAAATTAATCCACTATAAATAATTTATTTATTTACGATAATGATCAAGAAATATTGTTCTTAAACGTTGAGGGTAATATGTTATTGAACTCATTTGAAGATGCATATTTAATACTTGAAAAATATTTTAACTTATTTATTGAAAAGCAAAAGAAAGACGGCTATCAGCTACAAATTTTGCTTGATGAGCCTGAAATATCCAAAAGTAAGGTTAATGAAAATTATTTCTACGTCCGATTTTGGAAGGAGAATGCCGGCAGCAGAATTTATAAAATTGACTGCTAAATTAATTCCATATCCTCAAGAAAATTAAATCTTTCTCTTGTTTGTTTTACAACGTCAATATCCAGTTCTGTTAACAATAATTTTTCATCATTTTCAACGCAAATAATTTCCTTTCCAGTGGGGTCAAAAATTGATGAAAAGCCATTATATGAAACATTCGGATCATCTCCCACACGGTTAACTCCAATTATGTAACATAAATTTTCTATCGCACGTGCTTTTAGCAAGGTTTTCCAGTGTTCAATTCGGGGAATAGGCCAATTTGCAATATTAACAATAATATCAGTTCTTTTCTTTGCATAAAGACGGTATAATTCCGGAAAACGCAAATCGTAACAAACCGAAAGTCCAATTTGCACATTGTTAATTTTTGTAACAATAGTTTCGCGTGAAGCCGAATAAAAATTGTTTTCTCCCGCCATGCTGAAAGGATGAATTTTTCTATAACGTGCCATTATAATTCCATTATCAAAATGCACAGCCGAGTTGAAGATACTGCCATCATCTGATTCAACCAGACCGGCGATGATATTTGTTTTTAACCGCTTTGAAAGACCGATAAAAAATTGAGTACACCTGCCGTCAATCTCTTCAGCAAATTTTGATGAATTCATTGTGAAGCCGGTTAATGTTAGCTCAGGGAAAATTATCAAATCCACTTTCTCATTGAAATTTGAAAATAATGTTTTAACCTTTTCGATATTCAAATCGATATTTTCCCATTCGGGCGAATATTGCACAAGACAAATTTTCATTTTTTCTCCAACTGTTAAAAAAAATATAAGAATTTATTTTTTCAAATCAATAAATAATTTTAATTTGAGTATTATCAAAATAAATTTGAACCAATTAAGGAAAAAATATGCTGAATTATGTTTGGTTAGCCTTGATTTTTATAGGCATTGCGGTCGCGATTACTCTGGATGTTGTTGACCAAAGCAACAATAAGTACATGAATGGACAAAAACTTTCTGTACAGGTTGCCTTCACTCAACCGGTAAACAAAAATGAAAATAAGTCATACGATGTGATTGTAAATTCAAGCAAATCAAAATTCAATTCTTTTTATAAAGTGAAAACTGAAGAAGACATTTCCCAAAATGCAAAAATTAATTTTGATGCGAATAAAAAAGAACAATTTATTTTAGTTAAGATCGATGAACAATCTCCGGCAATTTGGAAGGAAATGTCAAAAACTTCGGGTAAAGGTGAAAGCCTTTCTGGCAGCATTAAACTGGGCAGACAAATTGACTCATTGCATTATTCTGGAAGTCTGATACTTGAAAATATTTCATTCAAGCGAATGAAAGACGTAACTAATTCAGTATTGAGTTATGCAAGTACAGCAGTTGAAATTGCTCTCGGATTAATCGGGATAATGGCATTATGGCTTGGTGTAATGAAGGTTGCTGAAGAAGCGGGACTAATTAAAATTATTGCAAAAGCAGTTCAGCCGATTACAAAATTCTTATTTCCCGAAATTCCGAACGATCATCCTGCAGTTGGTGCAATGATTATGAATATATCAGCAAACATGCTTGGTTTGAGCAACGCTGCAACGCCTTTTGGACTGAAAGCAATGGAAGAACTTGATAAATTAAATCCCGAAAAGGGAACTGCTACAAATGCAATGTGTACTTTCCTTGCAATAAATACAGCGGGTTTGACACTTCTTCCTGTAACTGCGATTGCAATCCGTGCGGCAGCTGGTAGTGCTAACCCCGCAATAATCATTGGCACATCTGTGTTTGGTGCAACATGTGCAACAATAGCCGGATTGACAGCAGCAAAAATTCTGGAAAAAATCCCTGCAAACCGCTCGGGAATTATTCCATGGTTAAAGTCATATCAGAAAAATTTCATCAGTTTTATCGGAATTGTTCTCGCATTAATTTTCCTGAATTATATTGGTGCGATTAACTGGGTATTCAGCAAACTCTCGTTTATCAATGCTGATTTGTTCAAAGGTGTAATCAATATTGTTTCAGTTCTTGCAATCCCTGCTCTGATTTTTGCATTCATAAATTACGGTGCATATAAAAAAGTAAAAGTCTATGAAAGTTTTATTGAAGGTGCAAAAGAAGGATTTAATGTTGCAATCAGAATTATTCCATATCTGGTAGCGATGCTTGCAGCAATCGGAATTTTCAGAGCCGGTGGCGGGATGGATTTTTTGGTAATGATACTGAAACCATTTACAGAGCTAATCGGAATGCCCGCAGAAGCGCTGCCAATGGCAATTATGCGTCCGCTTTCAGGCAGTGGCTCACTTGGTGTGATGGCGGAAGCAATTGCTGTCCATGGTGCAGATTCTTTTATCGGCGTGCTGACATCAACATTTTTCGGAAGCAGTGAAACTACTTTTTATGTGCTTGCAGTTTACTTCGGTTCGGTAAATATTCGTAAAACACGGCATGCACTTCCGGTCGGATTGATTGCTGATATAGCCGGTGTACTTGGTGCAGTATTTATTGTCAGGATGTTGTTTGGAGTTTAGAAATGAAAGTGATAATTACAGATAAAATCCCGATTGTTGCAGAACAATTAATAAAGCGGGCAGGATTTGGAGTTAAAGTAATAAAAAGGGATAAAAATTTTTCAAAGAATGTATTGATAAAAAACATCAAAGATGCTGATGCGGTGATTTCACTTCTTTCTGATAAAATTGATAAAGAAGTGATTGATAACATGAGAAGGTGCAAGATAATTGCCAACTATGCTGTGGGTTTCAATAATATCGATTTAGCGTATGCAAAGTCAAAAGGAATAATTGTAACCAATACTCCGGATGTTTTGACAGATGCAACAGCAGATCTTGCAATGACATTGATTCTTTCCTGTGCACGAAGATTTCATGAAGCCGAAAAATTAGTCAGAGAGAAAAAATTCAAAGGCTGGGCACCGGAATTATTACTCGGTTATGATTTAAAGTGTAAAACATTAGGCATTATCGGTGCGGGCAGAATCGGACAGGCAACTGCATTGCGTGCTTTGGGATTTGGATTAAAAATTTTATATTACAATCGTACACGTAAGACTGAATTCGAAAATCAAACCAAGGCTAAAAAAGTTTCGATGAATTTACTTCTTAAAAAGAGTGATTTTATTTCAATACATCTTCCATTGACTAATGAGACAAAATTATTAATAAACAGAAATAATATGAAATATCTTAAACCAAATGCAATTGTAATCAATACTGCACGCGGTGAAATAATTGATGAGGAATATCTGATACAATTATTAAAAAGCAGGAAAATATTTGCCGCAGGTTTTGATGTTTATGAAAATGAACCCAAACTCAATCCGAAATTATTAAAACTTGAAAATGCAATACTTTTGCCTCATATTGGAAGTGCAACTGTTGAGACAAGAAATGCAATGGCTGAACTTGCAGCAAAAAATGTTATAAATGTTCTGAATCATAAAAAAGCTTTAACACAAATCAACTGATTGGTTGTAGTTGAATTTATATATAATTATTTTTGGCTAACAAAATGAGAATCAAATTATGCGAATAGGTATTCCAAAAGAAACAATACTTGAAGAAAAAAGAGTTGCACTGGCTCCCGCCGGCGTGGATACTTTAGTAAAATCGGGGCATTCAGTATTTATTCAGAAAGGAGCAGGAGATGAAAGTCATTTTACCGATGATCAGTATTTGAAAGTCGGTGCAAATATTGTTTACAGTATGGAAGAAGTTTATCAGCGTTCGGAAATTATTACCAAGATAGCTCCACTGACAGAAAATGAGGTTGATATACTTGAGGAAAACCAAATTATATTTTCATTTTTGCATTTGGCAATAAGCAAGAAAAATATTATTCAAAAACTATTATCCAAAAAGATTACTGCAATTGCGTATGAGTTGATTGAAAAGAATGATGAATTGCCAATATTGAATTCGATGAGTGAAATTGCAGGACAATTAGCTGTTCAAATGGGAGAAAGATTTTTAGAAAGTGATATGCAAATCGGAAGAGGAATTTTGATGGGCGGTATTACCGGTGTAGCGCCGGCTGCAGTCGTGATTCTCGGAGCCGGAGTTGTGGGAACAAACGCAGCCCGTGCAGCATTGGGCAGAGGGGCGCAGGTTATAGTTCTCGACAAAGATTTAGCAAGATTAAGACGATTAGAAAACAGTGTTTCAAAAAACATAACAACAGTAGTCGCAAATCCTTATACTGTTGCAAGGGGAGTTAAATTTGCTGATCTATTAATTGGTGCTATTCAAATGAAGGGAGAAAAAATTCCGCTGATTGTGACTGAAGAAATGGTAAAATCAATGAAAAAAGGCTCAGTTATTGTTGATGTTTCTATTGATCAGGGTGGTTGTGTTGAATCTTCCAGACCAACATCAATTTCCAATCCTATTTTTATTCAAAATGAAGTAATACATTTTTGTGTACCGAATATGCCGGCAATTGTTTCGCGAACTGCTACTTACGGATTAACTAATGCATCGATTCCTTATATTCTTGATATTGCTGACAATGGATTTCAAAATAGTGTGCTTGGAGATTCCGGTTTTGCAAAAGGGGTGTGCACATATAACGGAACATGTACAAATGAAACTTTAGCGGAAATATTCGGGGTTGATTTCCGCCGGTTGCATTTTTATTCAACAAATTAGAAAAAGAGTTTTTATGACAAGTGACAGTGTAAAAGTATCAAAATCATTAAGTGCTGCGTGGGTATCAAAATACAGGAGTAAGGTTGTTACGTCGGATGAAGCTGTAAAGATTATCAAGTCCGGAGATAATATTGTTATCCAACCCGGCTGTGCTGTACCTCATGAATTAATTCGCGCAATGGTTAGAAGGAAAGATGAATTATTTGATGTAAAAATATATCACATACTGATTGTCGGTGATTTACCTTACGCAAAACCCGGTATGGAAAAACATTTTAAGCACATTGCATTTTTTATTGGGGGCAACACCCGAAAAGCGGTGAATGAAGGGCGTGCAGAGTTTATTCCAATTTTTCTTTCGGAAGTAACATTATTATTTAAACGCGGAATTATAACAGCTGATGTTGCATTGATTAATGTTTCACCACCAGATGAGCATGGATTCTGCAGTTATGGAATTGATGTCGGTAATATTAAAACACCGGCTGAAAAAGCAAAAGTTGTAATTGCGCAAGTAAATAAAGAAATGCCACGCGGACTTGGAAACAGCTTCATACATGTTAATAAAATTGATTACATTGTTGAGCATGATGAAGAACTAATGGAGCTTCCGCAAGTTGATCCTGATACGAGTCCTGAAATAATTAAAATATATGATCAGATCGGAAAGAATGTAGCCGACTTAATAGAAGATGGTTCCACACTTCAAATGGGGATTGGTGCCATACCGGATTCAGTATTAAAATATTTACATTCAAAGAATGATTTAGGTGTTCATACAGAAATGTTTTCTGATGGCATGATAGATTTAGTTGAAGAAGGAGTAATTAACGGCGAGAAAAAAACATTGCATACAGGTAAAATTGTCGCAGGATTTGTTCTTGGTACAAAACGTTCATACAGATTTTTAGATAATAATCCAATCTTTGAATTTCATCCTCAGGAATACGTAAATGATCCATTTATAATTGCCCAGAATAACAAAATGGTTGCCATTAATTCTGCTTTGGAAGTGGATTTAACTGGGCAGGTTTGTGCCGATTCAATAGGGACAAAATTGTACAGCGGGATTGGAGGACAAGTTGATTTTGTACGCGGAGCCACAAAATCAGAAGGCGGGAAACCCATTATCGCTTTGCCTTCTGCAACTAAGGACGGAAAAATATCCCGAATTGTTCCGACATTGAAAAACGGAGCCGGTGTGGTCACTTCACGCGGTGATGTTCATTATGTTGTTACAGAGTATGGAGTTGCACATTTATTTGGAAAAACAATTCAGGAAAGAGCACGAGCGTTGATTGAAATTGCGCATCCGGATTTCAGGGATGAATTAACTAAATTCGCAAAAGAAAATTATTATATCTGATTATGATTGCAGTCATTGGTGATGTTCACGGTTGTTATTACACTTTAGTTGAATTGTTCAATAAAATCAAGGAAAAATACAGCACTGTTCCGATTTATTGTGTTGGGGATTTAGTTGATCGAGGCAATAATTCTTATGAAGTGATAAAATTTGTAAAAGAAGAGAAAATTTTATTCACTCCGGGGAATCATGATTATATGTTCTATCATTTTTTCAAGGATCCGGACAGCATCTTTGCCCGGTCATGGATTTTTAACGGTAGTGAGTCAACAATTCAATCTTATGAAAAACATGGCGAAGCTGTTTTTGAGCATATTGAATTTATTAAATCAGCACCGTTTTATTTTAATCTGCCCGATTGTTTTATCAGTCATGCGGGAATCAGCATTCACTACCACAGTTTGTTAAAAAATGATTTTGAAGCAAATATTGATCTCTTTAATGAACTGGTTGTTGATGATTTTAAAACTGACAGGGGAATTTTGTGGACGCGCGATTCACTTATGAATATCGGGAAACTACAGATAATCGGTCATACAAAACATCAAGAAATCACATTTGATCAGGCAGCTAACTGTGTTTATATTGATACCGGTGCCTGTGTCGGAAACAAACTGAGTTGTGTAATCATTGAGGATAATAAAATTGTTGATGTGATTGACGTAAAGCCTAATCTCAATGATATTATCTAATTAATGCAATAATCTATCCCTCTGAATTTATTAATTGAAATTGATATTAAGAATAGATAGTTTTTCGGTGTTAATTTTTATTCATGGGAGGATTATAGAATATTTTTACGGTTTACAAACTAATAATTAAGAATATTGTACTCTAAATATTTCTATATACTTAAAAATAAATTAAATAAGTTTTCTCTTCTTGTAATCTTATTTATTCTCTCGTCAGGATTTTTCCTGCTGAAGACTGCAAATAGATTTGACTATCAGAGAAATTTCAGTGATGAGAAAGCAGAACATGTTTCCCCGTTGTTGAATAATATTAAGAATTTTTCCTTTCAGGATTCTACCAGACAAGATACAACAATAACCCAAGTCAAATCCGATACAACCGCAATAAAATTAAGTCATTTGGATTCTTTAATTCAAAAAGATCCGCAGATGCAGGACTCTTCAGCGAGACTGAAATATTTCCGATTCCAACGCAAGGATAAACCTTACGTTACCGTAGAAGAAAAGAAGCAATCGAAATTTTTTGCCAAAGCTAATAATTATAAAAAAGTAGTCGAACTTGATTCGAGCGGACAGTATGTAATAATAAAAGAATTGATGTCAAATAATGAAGAAAAGATTTTCCTCAAACTGAAACTTGAAGATTATGTTGCTTTGAAATCAAAAGACGTCGATAGAAAAATTTGGGAAGGTATTGCTTACAAATATGAAATGAAACAGGGAAAAGATGATTTAACTTCGTTGATTTCAGATATTACAAATATAGAAATTCCACTTCCGGCAACCTCTTTCCTGAGTATCTTTGGCCCGAATGTTATTAAACTAAGGATTAATGGTTCTGTTGATATTCACGGAGCCTGGCGAAATGAAACAACGGAAGGGCAGACAGCATCGAGGCTTGGTAATACGCGAAACGAGCCCGATTTTTCGCAGCAGATTCAGATCAGTGTGAATGGAACGATAGGTGACAAATTAACCATTGCAGCCGACTGGAATACAGAGCGTCAGTTTGAATATCAAAACCAACTGAAGATTTCTTATAAAGGTTACGATGATGAGATTGTTCAAAGTGTTGAGGCTGGAAACGTTTCATTGCAGACTTCGGGACTTGTTGGTGGCAGTGAGGCTTTGTTTGGAATCAAATCCATGTTCAAGATGGGGCCATTCACATTAACTGCATTGGCTTCACAGAAAAAAAGTGAAGTGAAAGAAGTAAATGTCAGCGGCGGTTCGGAAAAACAACAGTTCGAAATTCATGCTTATGATTACTCTCCGAATAATTTTTTCCTTGATACTATTTATGCAAGCCAAAGACAAGAATTTAATTTCTTTGAAAGATTTTATGGCAATTTTGTTTTTCAGGCAACACCACAGACTGAATATTATCGAATCAAGGATATCGAAATTTGGAAAACGACAACAGGTTTGGTTGATCAAGGTAAAGAAAGGAAAGGAAATGCATTTATTGATCTCGAAGGAATTCTCTCAACACAAAGTTATATCGCTGCAAGAAAAGACAGCAATCAGACACAGCAGAATGGGCGCTCTGTAATTGGCGGACGTTTTGTTCAATTAGCATCGGGTGTTGATTATACTCTTCAGGAATTTACAGGATTTGTAAGTTTCAAAACTCAGATTAATGAAACTGATGCTATTGGAGTTGCATACCGAATTGAAGGTCCCTCACCAGCCTCTGATGATGATATTTTCTTTGGTGAATTTACACAGAACAGCACCGATTCCACTTTGCTCGTTTTGAAACTGATAAAACCGGCAAATCTTCAGCCGTCATTTAAAGAAGCCTGGAAACTTCAACTCAGAAATATTTTCCCTGTCGGGGGAAGAGATGTAAAAGAGGATGGCTTTACACTTGACTTAAATTATCGGATTGAAGGACAAGAGCCGCGTAATGATTACAACGGAGAAAAGTTATTGCAATTATTCGGACTTGATAAAACTGATCAAAGCGGAACAAATCCTAATCCCGATGGCTCATTCGACTTTTCTCCGGGAAGAACTATATTGCCATCTACTGGAGAAATTATTTTCCCTGTTCTTGAGCCGTTTGGAAAAAATCTTCCACTAACTCTTCCTGATAGTTTGATGTATATAGCAGTTTATGACACTACAAAGCAAGCTGCAAAGCAGGATCGGTCAAGAGACAAATTTTTAATACTTGGTGAATATTCGGCTTCTGTTTCATCAAATTATAATATTGGATTTAATGCTGTAGAAAATTCCGTACGTGTTACTTTGAACGGTAATGTTTTGAAAGAGGGAGTTGATTATTCTGTTGATTATAACAGCGGACAGTTGCAAATCAGGAATGATGCTGCACTTGTTCCGGGCGCTGATTTGCGAATCAGTTATGAGCAGAATGATTTGGTTTCGCTTGCTTCCAAAACTTTGCTTGGTTTGCGCGGTTTATATGAATTTAACAAAAAAACAAGACTTGGATTTTCTTACTTAAATCTTAATCAAAAAACTCTTAGTGATAAAGTAAAAATCGGTGAAGAGCCAATCAATAACTCGATATACGGAGTAGATTTTGAAACTGCTTTTGAACTTCCTTTTATTACCAAAGGACTGGATTATTTAATTTCGACAAGAGCAACTTCAGAACTGAGTATAAAAGGTGAATTTGCATACATGAATCCTGATCCAAACACAAAGAAAAGTACAATTGAAGGTGACAGTCAAAAAAGCATTGCATATATTGACGATTATGAAGGTTCAAAAAGAATCATTCCTATTGGTGTCTCTTACGCAGGCTGGCGGGATTTGAGTGTACCTCTCGATGTTTCACTTGATAAGCAGAAAGAGTTGATGAGAAAGAAAGGCAAAAGTTTTTGGTTCAATATTTTACCTTCCGATGTAGACGTGATAGATATATGGCCTCAGCGACAGGTATCCCGACAAGACAGACAGGTTACAGTTTTGGATTATGTTTATCGTCCATTATCGAGAGGATTTTATAATTCCAATCCAAATCTTGAAGAAAATCCAAATGAGAATTGGGGCGGAATGATGAAAACTGTTTCATCAACGGCGAACAATCTTGTTGAAGAGAACATTGAATTTATAGAATTTTGGGCTAAGATAGTTGAAGCACCGGCAGATGCAAAAATAAATATTGATATCGGACAAATAAGTGAAGACGTAATTCCAAACGGTAAACTTGATACAGAGGATAAAAATTTTAATGACAATGTTGATGATGGAGAGGATTTAGGAATTGACGGGAAAATTGATGCACAGGAAGAAGGCTCAGACTTGTTTCCAACAGATCCGGCAAGTGATAATTTCAGAATCGTATCCGGTTCATTATCAACTGAAGATTATGTCCAAATTAATGGAACTCAAGGAAATGCATTGCTAACAGATATCGGTAGATTTCCTGATTCTGAAGATTTGAACAGAAACTTTACGCTCGACAGGTTAAATAGTTTTTTCAGATATGAAGTTGCTCTTGATACAAGTGTCAATAATCCGTTTATTGCGGGCGGCGGCGGTTCAAAAGAAAAATGGTATCAGTTCAAAATTCCATTAAAAGATTTCAAAGAAAAAATCGGTAACCCGAGCTTTACAATTATTGAATATGTCCGTCTTTGGGTTACAGGTGTAAATGAAAATGTACATTTAAGAATGACTGAATTGAACTTTGTCGGAAATCAATGGCAGAAAGTTTTGAATCCTCCTAAAGTTACTGAGCAGGATGAAGTGCTGACAATTTCAACTATAAACATTGAAGACAATCCAAGATACATTACTCCACCCGGAGTGAAACGTGAAAAAGACAGAACAAAGCCGGATGAGAATGTTTTGAAGAATGAGCAGTCACTTCAATTATTGATTAATAATCTTGAAGACGGTGATAAACGTGAAGCAATAAAATATATGTATAAACCGCTTGATGTTTTTAATTATAAGGAAATGAAAATGTTTATTCGCGGTGATGAGCAATTTACTTCACCGACTTCGATTTCATATTTTCAGGATGAGAATAATTATAATGCAGAAATATATTTCAGGTTTGGATCGGACAGTACAAACTATTACGAATATCGTCAGCCGATTATTTATAATCCGAAAGCTGGAAGCGAAGGTTGGGATGAAATCAGTGTTTCATTTGACGTATTGACTGCAATAAAGGAAAAGCGATCAAAAGAAGCTACTATTAAAGCATTTTTTGACCCTGTACCTGGGAAACCGGGGCATTTTTATGTTGTACGCGGAAATCCGACATTAACAAGAGTTTCGTTTTTTAGTATCGGAATTCACAACCCGAAGGCAAAAGGGACAGAAAATGAAAAAGTCTCGGGAGAAATATGGGTAAATGAACTTCGTGTTCTTGGTGCAGATGATACACCCGGCTGGGCATACAGTGTGGCAACTTCATTAAAAATGGCGGATTTGATGTCAGTCAGTTTTAATACAAAACGTACTGATCCATATTTTCATAAATTGAATGACAGGTTTGGAAATCGTATCGATAATCAGGCTTGGGGCGTTTCAACAAACTTTGATTTTGTAAAACTTATGCCGGCGGAGATGAATGGGAGCAGTCTTAGTCTTAATTACTCGCACACAGAATCATATTCGAAGCCTTTGTATAAACCGCAGACGGATATTTTAGTTAAGCAGGCTGCAAAGAATTCTGCAAATCCTGACAGTGTTGAAAGTGAAACTCACTCTGTAAGTATTTCTGATTCATGGTCTTTATCTACAATTAAATTCAAATTGCCATCAGAAGCATGGTATGTAAAGCATACAATCAACAGTTTGTCTTTTGGTTTTAACTACAACAAAACTTTTTCGCGTAATCCAACCACACTAGCAAAGAAAGATTGGATTTGGAACGCAAAAGCTAATTACAATCTGAATTTTGCAAAAGATAATTTTTTCTATCCGGTTAAATTACCTTTGCTCGGGACAGTTCTCGAATGGTTTAAAGATTACCGGAATGTGAAATTATATTTTATGCCGCAAAGTTTCTCAACAAATCTTTCTGCAAAAAGGAACAGATCATTTACACAAACTCGAACGAAAAATACCAAACCGAATATTCAGCGTGATTTCAGTGCTTCGCGTGGCGGAAGTTTTAACTGGATTGTAACCGAAGGCGGTTTTTTCAACGTAGGTGTTGATTATAATGTTGATATTAATTCGTCATTGACTCATTTACTTTTGGATCAAAATGAAAATGAGAGACCGGAATCTGCTATCTGGAAAGATATATTTACATCTGCATTCTTTGGCAAAGACAATAGTTACCGACAGTCATTCAATTTTAAGCTAAGCCCGAAATTACCTTCGATTTTTGATTTGCAGAAATACTTTAAAGTGACAGCCGGTTATAATGTTGCTTATACCTGGCAGAATAATTTTCAACAGGAAGAACTTGGCAGAAGTGCAGGCTATAATAACAGAATCAACACCGGATTGGAATTAAGATTAAAAGCAATTATGGATCCGATTCTTGGGGAGACAATTAAAAGCACTAATATGCCAAGAGCAAATATTCCTGCACCTCAAAACCGCAACAGACGCGGAAACACGGTTCAAAATCCGGATGTGAATGTTGATAAAGAAATCAAAGATCAAAATACAATTAAAGATAATGACGATTCTACTGCTGTTCCTGATTCGCTGAAAGAATCGAAGATTATGGCCGGGTTGAGATACTTAAAATATTCTGTTAAATATGTTTTATTTGATTATGAGTTAATCTCGATTAATTTCAATCAAACAAATTCTAAAACCGGAAATGGGTTGAGAGGAACCGGATCCGGATTCTCAAATTTCTGGGGAATCAGACAAAAAGAGGAAGACGGACCTTCCAGAACTTTCATGCTTGGTCTTAGTAATCAATTGGGTCCACGAGCATATGGGGGGACTTTGCAGGATAATTCTTCGCAGAAGAACACAATCGATTTAAAAACTTCGAGACCTCTTTGGGAAAATGCCAAAATTGATATTAACTGGAATTTGGGTTGGGGGATTAATAAAGCCACAACATTTCAGGTTGATTCAACAACGGGGGATATAATCGTAACTAATCTTGCATCAACGGGAAATATTGATCGTACATTTTTATCACTTCCGATTTCAATATTCAATAACGGACTGAAACGCGTAAACGAACTTTACGATCCAAAAGCGAAAAACGTGAATGAAAATCTTGCAAATGCATTTGTTGAGGGAATGGAAACTTTCCCGATTTTTGCCAATCTTCCAATACTTAAAGATTTTGCTAAATATGTACCGCGACCAAACTGGAGAATAAACTGGAGCGGTTTGGAAAAGCTTCCTCTTTTTAATTCAATTGCACAGAGAGTTTCTTTGAATCATCAATATTCATCGAATTATACCGAAGGCTGGAAAATTAATCCTGACAGGAAAAAGGAAATTCAGATTCAAAAAATCAGTTATGGTTTTAATCCTTTGGTCGGGTTGACGATGACATTTAAGAGTTTATGGAACGGGAACTTCAGCGGAAACGTAAAGTTCAACACGAAGACAAACTACGATCTTGGAGCAAGCACAAGAAATATAACAGAGACTTTTTCGCAGGATATAAACATATCGGCTTCTTATTCCAAATCCGGTTTTGAACTGCCACTGTTCGGACTTTCACTGAAAAATGATATTGAAATTTCGTTATCTTATACCAGCGGAAAGAATTCAGTAGTGATTTACGAACTTGGCGAAAAATTCAAAGAGAAAGGGAAACCGCAGGATGGAACTACAAGAACTACAATTGAGCCGCGTGCAAAATATGTTATGAGTTCAAGGGTTACACTTACGATTTTCTATAAACGTTCAACAGTAAAACCGGAAGGCTCTTCAAGAATTCCACCGACAACAACAAATGAAGCCGGTTTGGATGTTCACATTGCAATTCAATAATAAGAGGTAAGCATGAAACAGAAAATTCTATGGGTTGATGATGAAATAGAGTTATTACGCTCTCACATTATTTACCTGACTGAGAAAGGTTATGAAATTTCCACAGTAACAAACGGTGAAGACGCTCTCGAGGAAATAAAGAATAATAATTTTGATATAATTTTTCTCGATGAAATGATGCCGGGAATGGGTGGCTTGAAAACATTGGGTTACATTAAAGAAATATCACCGAATACTCCTGTTGTGATGGTTACAAAAAACGAAGAGGAAAGTGTGATGAATGAAGCCATCGGCAGTAAAATCAGTGACTTCTTGATTAAACCCGTTGTTCCTTCGCAATTACTTCTTGTCCTGAAGAAAATTCTTGATAAGAAAAAAATATCAAGTGAGTTTGTGGCAAAAGATTATCTGAATGATTTTAATCAGATCTCTGTTCAGTTGAGCCAGGAACTTAATCACAGGGAATGGACAGAACTTTACACGCGGCTTGTAAACTGGCAGCTTGAATTGGACTTACATCCTGATATTGGATTGCAGCAGACATTGGAAGAGCAAATAAAAGAAGCGAATAAGGAATTCTCCAAATTCGTTGAAAGGAAATATAGAAGATGGATTAGCGGCAGTGAAAATGAAATTCCGGATCTTACTCCCGATATTGTAAGAAAATTTGTATTCCCGCATTTGAATGAATCAGCACCAACTTTCCTTTTTGTGCTCGACTGTCTGCGATATGATCAATGGTTGATTCTTGAAAAACATCTCGCAGAATTTTTTAATATTAAACGTGATTTTTATATGTCAATCTTACCAACAGCAACTCCATATGCAAGAAATGCACTCTTTGCCGGTCTGTTTCCTTCTGACATTGAGAAATATTATCCTGATTTATATAGCGGAAATTCAGATGATGAAAGAAGTATGAACAAATATGAAAAAGAAATGCTTCAGCAGTTATTGAATCGGCATAAAATAAAATTAAATAATGAACTGAAGTATATGAAAATTATTGACCCTGATGTTGGCAGAGCATTTGAGCAAAATATTTCATCACACAGGAATACACATTTTATGGCGGTAGTTGTAAATTTTCTTGATATGATTGCTCATGGCAGGTCCGATTCAAATATTCTGAGAGAAATAGCTCCGAATGAATCTGCCTATCGCTCACTTACGAACAGTTGGTTTTCGCATTCATCGTTGCTCGGAACATTTAAAGCAATTGCCCGGATGCCGAATTCAAAAGTTATTGTCACAACTGATCACGGAAGTATTCGCACGCAGCGCGGTGCAAAAGTGCTGAGCGATAAAGAGGCATCTTCGAATCTGAGATTTAAGTTTGGCAGAAATCTGAAAGTTGATGACAAGAATGCAGTTTTTATTAAAGATGCATCCGAATATAAACTTCCTAAAAGAGGATTGTCTATAAATTATATTATTGCAAAAGAAGATTATTATTTTGTCTATCCGACTGAATATCATAAATATCTTACTTATTACAAAGATTCATTCCAGCACGGCGGAATTTCAATGGAAGAAATGATTCTCCCAATTATCACAATGGAAAATAAACTGAAATGAAATTCCCGGTTGAATTTATTTCTTCATCTGAGCAAGATACAAAGTCAATTGCTGAGTCATTCGCAGCTGATATTAATCCCGGTGACGTGATTTGCTTAAACGGAGAACTTGGCTGCGGGAAAACTTTTTTTGTCAAAGCCATTTGTAAGCAATTTGGAATTCATAATGCAAGCAGTCCGAGTTTTTCAATAGTGAACGAATATTCCGGGAAATTCAAGATTTATCATTTTGATTTTTATCGGTTGAAATCTGTTAAAGAATTATACGATATTGGATTTGAAGATTATCTGCTGGATGAAGATGCTGTCATTGGTATTGAGTGGGCTGAACTTTTTCCCGAAATTCTTCCGCTCAAACGATATGATATTTTATTCGATATATTTGAAGTGTCAAAACGAAGAATTATTATAAAAAAATCAGAACCATGAAAGAATTATTTCCGCTATTGTCAATTGAAACAACATCAGAACTTTGCAGCGTGGCAGTACTGTTTGACGAAAATAAATACGCTGACTTAAATTATCGTGACAAACACATTCATTCGGAAAGTCTGGTTTTGTTCATTCAAAATTTATTGAACTCAGCAAAGTTAACTTTGCGTGATATTAAAGCAATCGCAGTTTCAAGCGGTCCCGGTTCATTTACGGGAATAAGAATTGGTTATTCTGCAGCAAAGGGAATCGCCTTCGGACTGGATATTCCTGTTATTCCGGTTCCCACTTTTTCAGCTTTTGCACTCGAAATCTCTGATTTTTATAAAGATGATTTGGATTTTGCAATTGCTGTTAAAGCAAACACAACCGAGTATTATTTCGGTGAATTTTCAAAATCAGCCGGCGGATTAAAAGAAATAACTTCACCGCAATTGATAAATAAATCTGATTTAAGTATTTATGCAGGTAAGAAATTGATTTTTTCTGACGCTGATGAAAAAGACACTGTTAAAAATTATCTTCCGAAAGCTTATTTTGTTGGTAAGTGGGCTTTTGAATACGGACGCAGCAATATTAAATATGACTTTGATTTTATTGAGCCGAATTACATTAAAAAATTTATACCAAAGGTGAAAGATGAAAGCTAAAATATTTTTATTAATGTTATTATCCACTTTGACATTTGCACAAAAACAGGGTGCAAAAATATTTGCTGAAATTCCCAAACATGATTTTGGAGAAATAATTGAGGGACAGCGGGTTACTCATGAATTTGTTGTGAAAAATGCCGGAGACGAAATTCTTGAGATTCGGAAAATCAATGCTTCCTGCGGATGTACTGCTGCTCAGCCTGATAAAGACAAATTAGCTCCGGGTGAATCTACAAAAATAAAAGTTCATTTTGACTCGTCGAATAGGCAGGGAAAACAGGTGAAATATGTTTATGTGATGACCAACGATAAATCAAATCCGCAGATTCGTCTTGAATTTACCTGCGATATTCAGCCGAGAAATGTAACTAATACAAAAGATGTAAGCGGCGCGCGTTTAATTATAACTCCTGCAAAATTTGATTTTGGCAATGTGAAGGGAGGCTCTGTTGTATCAACAAACATATTTTTGAAAAATATCGGAAATTCTCAACTCAAGATTAACAGTGTCAATAATTCCTGTGATTGTTTCAAAACAACACTGAATGCCACAACGCTGAATCAAAATGAAAATGCTGTAATGAAACTTGATTTTGATACTTCAAAAAGAAGCGGAAAATTTACCCGGACAATCACAATCTCTGCAAATGATTCAGTAGAACCGAATCAGACGATCGTAATTTTTGCAAATATTATCAACAAGGATTAATAATGGGTTGGTTTAAAAGATCAAAAGAAAATATTTCTCCCGACAGCATAAAACGTGATATCCCAGACGGACAGTGGGTGAAATGCACGAAGTGTGATGAAATTATTCACATCAAGCAATTGGAAATGAACAGATGGGTTTGTTATAAATGCAATTTCCATTTCCGAATCGGCTCGAAAGAATATTTTTCTTTTCTTTTTGATGAAGGTACTTTCAAAGAAACAAACAGGAAAATGCGTTCAGTTGATATGCTGAAATTTGTTGATACAAAAAAGTACATTGACAGAATTAATTCTACAATCAAGCAGACAAATCTTTATGATGCAATCAGAACAGGCGCAGGAAAAATTGGCGGAATCAAAGTATCAATTGCATGTATGGATTTTAAGTTTATTGGCGGAAGTATGGGCTCTGTTGTCGGTGAAAAAATTGCCCGAGCTGCAAAAGTTTCGCTTGATGAAAAAATTCCATTTATAATAATTTCACAAAGCGGCGGTGCGAGAATGATGGAAGCCGCATTTTCACTGATGCAATTGGCTAAAACAAGTGCCTACCTTGCAAGATTGGCTGAAGCGAAAATCCCTTACATTTCAATATTAACTGACCCGACAACCGGAGGAACAACTGCAAGTTATGCAATGCTTGGCGATGTGATTATGGCTGAACCTGATGCATTGATTGGATTTGCCGGTCCGCGTGTAATCCGTGAAACTATCGGAAAAGATCTTCCTGCCGGTTTTCAGCGATCTGAGTTTCAGCAGGAACACGGTTTTGTGGATTTTGTAGTAAACCGAAAAGAACTGCGTGAGAAATTAATTCTGGTTCTGGAATATCTTTCGTAAGCACAAAAAGTAAAAATAAAAAAATTAATTTCTGTCATTCAAGTCGATTTCTCCTTGGTGTGAGACTTGGCTGCATTTTTAGTCCAACCTACGAAGTTTTTTTTAAAACAAAAACCATTTTTTGAAAAAATATTGTTTTTTATTTATTAATTCACTTTAAGCAAAAT
>PFVB01000100.1 GCA_002790395.1 Ignavibacteriales bacterium CG_4_9_14_3_um_filter_34_10
TTTGCTCGAAAATTGTGTGTTCGCAAAAACGATTTTTCCCCTGTGGTCTGTAATAACACAGGGACTTTTTAACGATTGAATAAAATCGTTGAACTGTAAAAACAAATTATACTTATCGGACATTATTTTATGTCGTACTTTTTAATTTTTGTGTACAGAGTCTTTTGAGATATTCCTAAAGCTGATGCTGTGGTTTCTCTGTTCCACTCATTTATTTCAAGTGCTTTTTTTATGTGAATCTTTTCAACTTCGTCCATACTCAAAAGCTTTCCGTCTTCAATAAATGTTTCTGCAAAATTACCGGTATTTGTAGAAGGAAGATTTAAATCACGCTTTTCTATATGCTCTTTATCAGAAAAAATCAAAGCCCTTTCAATTATGTGTTCAAGCTCTCTTACGTTACCGGGGAAACTATAATTGAGCAAAGCATTTTCTGCTTCTTTTGATAAAAACTTTAAATTCCGGACAGAAGATTTGCGTTGAAGGAAATAGTTGGCAAGCAGCAAAATATCATTTCCACGTTCTTGAAGCGGAGGAATTGTTAAAGTGATTACGTTCAACCGAAAAAGTAAATCTCTTCGGAATTTTTTATGCTCAGCTTCTTCCAATAAATTTTTATTCGTCGCACCAATTACCCGTACATTCGAAGTCATATTTGAAATGCCGCCGATTCTTCGATATTCTCCGTTCTCTAAAAACCTTAAAAGTTTCGGCTGCAATGACAAACTCATCTCTCCAATCTCATCAAGAAATAGCGTTCCACCATTGGCTATTTCAACCAGCCCCTGTTTTGAATTTTTTGCATCGGTAAATGCACCTTTTTCATATCCAAACAATTCGCTTTCAATCAACTGGTCTGGCAGAGAAGCACAATTGATTGCCACAAATGGTTTGTCACTTCGATTGGAACTTTTATGAATGAACTCTGCAAACAATTCTTTGCCAGTTCCCGTTTCTCCCTCGAGCAAAATATTTGATTCGGATTTAGCTGCTCTTTCGGCAAGGCTAATTACTTCCCGAATTGATTTGCTTTCACCAATAATTGTATTTGGTGCTTTGCGATTTATTTTTGAAGTAAGTATTTCATTCGTAACAGCAAGGCGTTTGTGTTCAAGTGCACGCTGAATTACTACAATTAGTTGACCGAATTCATAAGGCTTTGGTAAAAAATCATAAGCACCATTCTTGATACAATTGATAGCTGTTCGTATTTCCGTTTTTCCCGTAAGTATGATTACTTTTGTTGCGGGTGAATAATCTTTAACAAAATCAAGAACTTCTTCGCCGTGAACTTCTGTCATTTCAAGATCAAGAAGTAAAACGTCGTAAAAATTTTTCTTAATATTCTCAATTGCAAATTTTCCGTCAAAAGTAATATCTACAGAGTAACCTTCATTAACTAACTCCTCTTTTAATAAATAACAAAGAGTCTTGTCATCATCTGAAATTAATATTTGAGCATTTGTATTCATTTTACACAACTATTGTTTGTTTGAATTCCATGGTAAATTATTTAGATCGCAATTTCCACCAGAAAGAATTAATGCGATTTTTTTGTTCTTGAATTTTTCTTTGTTTTCCAAAATAACTGCAAACGGAACAGCACCGGATGGCTCAACAATTATTTTCATCCTCTCCCAAATCAGTTTCATTGCTTTGAGTATTGAATCTTCCCTAACAGTAATAATTTCATCAGCAAATTTAGAAATTATTCCAAAAGTTTTTTTTGTAAGTGATGTACGAAGTCCATCAGCAATGGTTTGTGGATTAACAGAGGGATAAATTTTCTTATCACGAATAGAGCGAAATGCATCATCAGCACCGGCAGGCTCTGCACCAATAACTTTTGTGTTATTTGAAAAATAGTAAGTTGCCAGAGAAGTGCCGCTGAGCAAGCCACCGCCACCGACAGGAGCAATAATAAAATCAAAATCAGATTCTTCTTCAAAAATTTCTTTTGCGCAAGTTGCCTGCCCCTCAATTATTTTATCGTTGTTATATGGATGAATAAAAACTGCATGAGTTTTTTTTACTACTTCATTTAAAGTCTGCTCTCTTGCTTCCAATGTCGGCTTACAAAATATAATTTCGCCACCATAACTTTTAACGGCATTCTTTTTTATTTCGGGTGCGTTTTCAGGCATCACAATATAAGCCGGCACATTCTTCATCTTTGCTGCTTTTGCTAAAGCAGCTGCATGGTTCCCTGATGAATGTGTCGCAACGCCATTAACCAAATCGTTGTCCGTCAACGAAAGTATTGCATTCGAAGCTCCCCGCATTTTGAAAGCACCAACTTTCTGAAGATTTTCACACTTAAAAAAAAGTTGTGAATTGGTAATTTCGTTTAACTGTGTTGACGTTAATAATGGGGTTTTATGAATAAAATTTTTTATTCTTTCATGTGCAGACTGAATATTTTCTTTTGTGGGATATGTTTCCATTTTATTTTATTCTTTTTATAATTCCACAAGTAATATCATCACTTTGAGGGGCTTTGTTTCTGAATATTGCTATATCTTCTAAAACTAAATTAATGAATTTCTCCGGAGAGAGGCTACTGTTTTCAATCATTAATTTCTTAATCCTTTCTTCTCCAAATTCATCTTCGTTTTCATTCATAGCTTCAGATATTCCGTCTGTGAAAAAGAAAACAAAATCATTGTTTTGAAGATTGATTGTTTCTGAATTGTAAGGCATTTCGAAGCTTCCTAAAAATAAACCACCCGCTTTCATTTCATTAATTTTATTCGCCTCGGCGCTATAATAGTAAGTTACCGTGTGTCCGGCATTAACACTTTCAACAGTGCGCTGTTTGTGATCATAAAGTCCAAACCAAGCCGTTGCAAATCTGTCGGGTGTTGTAGAAAGGATTAAAAATTTATTTAGCGAAGCAACAAAATCAACCAAAGAAAATTTATCTTTATTCACAATGAAATAAGTTTCTGCAAATGAATAAATTGTAGCTGCAATCAAAGCTGCAGGAATACTTTTTCCGGATACATCGCATACAAAAAATAAAGTCAGATCATTAGTGACTTTAAAAATATTGTAATAATCTCCACCAACTTCCATGGCAGGAATAAGATCAACTGCGATATCAATGTCATCAAATTCAGGAAGTTTTGAAGGAAGCAATTTTTTTTGAATGTTTTGAGCGGTTGCCAACTCATATTTTATCTGCTCGTTTTTAACCTCCACATCAACCAATCTTGCGTTCTCAATTGCAACCGCACATTCAGATGAAAGAGCGTTAAAAAACTCAACATCTTGAAAAGTATAAACATCTCTTTCAATACGATTAATAAGCTGTAAAACACCAACCAGATCGTCTTTAATCATCATTGGAACGCACATCATATTCTTGGTTTTGAATCCGGTTTTCTCATCGTAGCTTTTGTCAAATCTCTCATCATCATAACAATTATCGATTTTTACACCAAGCCGGTTTTGAGCAACCCAACCCGCGATTCCGCGTCCCATCTGCAGGAATTCGGACTCGATTTTTTTTCCGCTTTTTCCGGTGGCAATATGAAAATATAATGAATCGCTTTCTCTGTCAAATAAAAACAAAGTGCTTGCCTCGGAGGGAATTAATTTTTTTGAAGCCTCTAATATTTCGCTCAACAGATCATCCAACGGCTTTTTTTCCATTATTCTTTGTGAGGTTTTTTGAAAGAAATTAATCCTTTCCATCAACCCAAGATAATTGGTGCAGTTGTAACAATCATCACTAAATGATTTTAATGTATCCATTGAATTCCTTTTCAACGCATTGATTAATAACAAATTCTAACTTTATAAAAATATCATAAAATAGTTATTAAATAAAGAGGGAATATTCATATTTGTTTTCCGTTCAATAAGTTATCGAGGTGGAAACGTTTTTTTTAATTGAAAAATAAAGAGTAAATTTGCCTCAAAAATTTTTAAATATGGAGAAAAAATGAAAATCAAACCTTTATACATCTACTTGATTCTTGCTGTTTTTATAGTAGTTGGAATAGTTATTACAAATTATCTTTCACAAGATACACCACAAAAACCGAGCGATTTATCAACGAATCAAATGCCGAACGATGATGTTCATAAAAACCTTCCGAATGATGATATTCATAATGGAATGGGCGGAAAAGGACCAGGCGATCCTTCAAAAGATAATGTTAAAGAAGAATTCTGGAAAACACTGAACAGTCTGCGGGAAGAAGTAAAGAAAAATCCTTCCGATACTGTAAAAGCTTTTCAGTTAGCAAACTACTTGTCGTCAGCTCATAATCCTTCGGAAGCTATTGATTTGTATAATTCAATCCTGAAGAGAAATCCAAAACGTATTGATGTTTTGATGAGGCTGGGTTTGGTTTATTTTCAGCAGCACGATTACGATAAATGTGAAAATGTTACCAAAAAAATTATTTCCTATGATCCAAATAATTCACAAGCAATTTATAATCTTGGGGCAATAAAAGCCACACAGGGTAAAAATGACGAAGCGAAAAAAATCTGGAATGAACTTATTAAAAAATTTCCAAACACTGAAGCTGCCGAGTTTGCTAAATCCTCAATTGCAAACCTGAAATAAGTTATATAAGAGATTTATTAAAAAAAGACCCCGGTGAATATTGCGGGGTCTTTTTGATTGTATTAAAGTTCAAAGCCAACGCCCAAACTGAAAGCAAGAATATCCATCTGATGTTTGCCAGGCATATTTTCTGTGGTTGGATTAACATCTCTTTCAGCACCGATTAAATATTCCAAGCCAAATTCAACACAGACAGTATTAAGCTTATAACCCAATCCGCCTGTAACAACATTATTTGAGGATGATGGGAAAAGAATACTTAAAGTTTCATCTGGAGCCGGAGCCGGATCGTTATAATATCCAGCACGAAGCGCCAAATCATTCGAGACTTTATATTCTGCACCCAACCTGATTTGTGTTTTATCTTCCCATCCAAGAATAAAGGTATCATCTCCGGAAGCAGAAGTAGCACCAGCCCAAACAGCATTTTTGAATTTTGTTTTGAAAACATCTTCACTCTTTGACCATTGACTCATCTGTGCATCAAAAGTAAATGTCAAATTATCTGTTGGTTTATATGCAACTCCGGCTGCAATCCACATTGGCCAAGCAACGTCGCGGTCGAAATCACTTTCTTTTGGTCCGCCCATTCCGGCGAAAGCAGGATTCTTTGCAGTACCGCTCATTGTTACGTTTGTCTTTGTTCTGAATGAAAGTCCAAGTGATAAATTTTCGTTTACATTATATAACGCACCTAAAGTTACTCCAAATCCAAGTCCGGATGAACTTTCTGAATATTGGAAAGCTCCAACCATAGGAATTACTGCGGCTCTGTCCATATCAAACATGCCGTAAAAAATATTTACAGCCAAACCAAGACTAAAATTATCGGAAACTTTGTAAGCTACTGCTGGCGAAAAATTAATAACACCGATTCTTGACATCCAGTTCAAGTCAACACCTCCGGTAAAAGCTGTCAGGTCTTTGCCCTGATATTCAACCCCAAGTCCTGCCGGTACTGAAACTCCCAAAGCAAGAGACAAATCGCCCATGTTGTAATTAAAAAATAAATTTGGTGCAAAATAATGATTGATAACTGATTTAGCATCAATATTTGCAGGTGCAAAACTATAACTTGCCATTGGAATAATATCTGTAGCAGAAAGCCACAGGCTGGTTTTTTGTCCGGCTAATCCCGCAGGATTCCAATAAATTGCTGACCCGTCATTGGCTAAACCAACAAAAGCTCCGCCCATACCCAAAGCTCTTGGTCCAATGCTGTTCAGGCTCAAACCATTTGAATAAATGTTTGATGTGATGCATAATGTTAGAAGAACGACAATAAATAAATTGATTTTTTTCATAAAAACAACCTCCATTTAGTTGTGTTTTGTTTAATGACATAGAATTTATATTAACAGATCGATCTTCAATACTAACAATATTTAATTTTTTGTTTTAAAATCTCCATATTAAATTCAATAAACAACAAATATTTTTATTATTGATTTATATTTGTAAATAAAAAATATCGGAATTTGTTAATGAAATTAAAATTACCTTCATCAGTTTATAATTGGATTTCACTTTGGGGTGCGGTTCTGGCTGTCATCACTTTATTTATGATAATTTTTCTTTTTATCGTTTCACTCTTTCATGCAGGAGGACAGACTTATCTTGGTTTGGTAATCTATCTTGTTCTTCCTGGCTTTTTGATTTTTGGACTTCTTCTTATTCCATTAGGAATGTGGATTAAAAGCAAAAGAGATTTGCGTTTGGGAATAAAAGAGAAAAAATTGCCTTTCGTGGATCTGAATATTAAAAGTCACAGAAATGCATTTATGATTTTTACAATCGGAACAGTTTTTTTCTTGTTAATCTCTGCAATCGGAAGCTACGAAGCCTTTAACTTTACCGAGTCAGTTCAATTTTGTGGAACCTTGTGCCATAAAGTAATGAATCCCGAATACACAGCATATCGAAATTCACCACACGCACGGGTAAGATGTGTTGATTGCCATGTTGGCGAAGGTGCAGACTGGTATGTTCGCTCCAAGTTATCAGGCATGTATCAGGTATATGCAGTTATTGCAAATGTATATCCCAAACCCATTGAAACTCCTATTCATAATTTAAGACCCGCAAGAGAAACATGCGAGCAATGTCACTGGCCCGAAAAATTTTATGCGAGAAAATTAAAAGTACAAAGACATTATCTTACAGATGAAAAAAATTCCGAAT
>PFVB01000153.1:0-6592 GCA_002790395.1 Ignavibacteriales bacterium CG_4_9_14_3_um_filter_34_10
AAAAGAAAGATGTGCAAGACTTGCCGGTGATTTGGCAGCAAAGACCGTTGAGATTCTTAACGCTCATTTTGCATCAACGTTTGTTCCTACTTTTGTCGACCCTACAAGTAACGCAATATGTATGGGTTGTCACGGTTCGGCGGTAGCAAATAATGTTATGACCCATATGGAATGTAAAACCTGTCACCCGGATGCACATGGCGGAATTTATACTGCCGTTGCAGAAGTAGGCGAATTACCTACCGATTATCGTTTGGATAACGCTTATCCAAATCCATTCAATCCGTCAACAAATATCAGGTTTGCAATTCCAAAGAGTGAAAAGGTAAGACTTGAAGTTTATGATATCAGAGGAAGAATGGTAAGTTCAATAATCGATTCAGAAGTTTTTGCAGCCGGAACTTACGAAGCAAAATGGGATGGAAGAAATAATGCTGGTGAATCTGTAGCAAGCGGAATATATCTTGCAAGACTTACCACAGGTGAATTTATGAAAACAATTAAAATGAATTTGATTAAATAATTTTTACAATCAGGTTTAATTTAGCGAGGGAGGACTATCCTCCCTCTTTTATTTTATTTATTTCTTGCTCTATGATTCTTTAAAATCAGGAAGCGAAAGCATTTTAGACAAAGCTAAATTCTATATACTGAAAGCTAATGTGAATGTAGTTCCTTTTCCTTTTTTGCTTTCCACTTTTATATCTGCACCAATCAGGTCGCAATATTTTTTCACGAGCGCCAATCCAAGTCCGTTACCTTCATATGAGCGTGTGTAACCATGTTCTTCCTGTGTAAATGGTGAAAATAATGTTGGCAGAAATTCTTCGGAAATACCTATACCTGTATCTTTGATTGCTATTGTCAATTTATTTTGTATAATTTGAGCACTCGTTTCAACCGAACCTTCTTTTGTGTATTTAATTGCATTATCAATAAGGTTGCTTATAACCTGCGATGCAGCATACTCATCAGTATAAATTTTCTGAGACTTAATATCAGTTGAAAAAATCAGATTCAGCCCTTTTACTGTTGCCGTCGGTCGGTATTCGAGTGTTATTCTCTTTAATATTTCGATGATGTCAAATTCGCGTTTATATATTTCGTATGTACCAAGCTGAAGTTCAGACATATTGAGAATTAAATCAATTGTTCGTATAATTCTTCTGCCGGCTGAATCAATGCTTAAAAATCCCGTAGCTAAATCAGGATCAATTTTATCTGCTACATCTTCTCTAATAAGACTTACAAAATTCAGAATTATATTCAGAGGGCTTCGGATTTCATGCGACATCTGTGCAAGAAACTCTGACTTCAGCTTGTCAGATTTTTCAGCTTTATCTCTGGCAATTATTAATTCTTCCATCATCTTTTTACTTTCTGAAATATCTTCGACCGCACCAATAATTCCCACCAAACGATTTTCCGATTTATCCCAGATGGGATAACCGTAACTTCGCACCCAAACAATATGTCCGTCTTTGTGATATGTTCTTACTTCGCATGAAATAGGTTCATTGTTCTGCAGTTTATTAAATACTGCAAGATCTTTTTCCGCATCATCTTTATGTAATAAACCACGCCATCCACCGACCTTTTTATAATTTTTCAAGTCATATCCGGTAATTTTTTCGAATGAACCGGAAACCCAGTCAAGTTCAAGTTCACCCTTTTTATTTAATTTAGTAGAAAACAAATAATCAGAAGTAAGATTTGAAATCAGCCTGTATTTTTCTTCGCTTTCCTTAAGTGCATTTTCCAATTTTTTTCGTTTAGTAATATCCGTTGCAATATATACAACCTGATTTTCTTTAAAAGGAACTGTTGTTGCCTGAAACCATGTTGGTTTGCCATCGATTACAAGTTGATAATCCAGTTGCTGCGCCTGTCTGGTTTGAAGTGTTTTGTTAATTAAATGCAGAAATTTATCTGCCATTTCTTTTTCGAAAACTTCGCTAATTTTCTTGCCAAGCAATTGTTCTTTCGGAAGATATAGCAAATGTTCGTGCGAAGGTGCAATTTCGATGTAAGTACCTTCAGAATCGAGTATAAGGAAAATATCCGGAATTGCCGAAAATATTGAGCGAAGTTTCATTTCTGAATTACGCAATGATTCCTCATATAATTTACGCGGAGTAATATCAAATGCTGTCCCGATTGCAGAGAGTTTTCCCTGCCAGTTAATCATACCGGCAGTAAAATCAAGCCACTTTTCCGAGCCATCCTTGCAGATGATTTTAAATTCGTAATTATCAGGAACCTTTTCGCCGCGCAAGCGGGCAATTCCACGTTCTTTAACCATATCTCGAAAATCAAAATGAATAAAATCCCAAAAATCTTTTTGTAAAAACTCTTCCTCTGAATAACCTGAAATTTTCTGTGCGGCTTTATTTGAATAGACAAACTTTCTGCCTTGATAAACAAAAATAGCGGTGGATGTGGTTTCCGCTAAAGTCCTGAATAATTCTTCGCTTGATTTAAGTGCATCTTCTGCTTCTTTCTTTTCTGTTATGTCATTTGAAATTACAATAATCCCTTTTTCACCATTCGGTAATTCAATTAGTGATTCACGAAGTTCAAGCCAACAGACAGAGCCATCTTTACGCAAATTACGCACTGAATGTTCAAGAATTTTTCCGGACACTAATTTTTGAATATTTGATTCAATATCTGGCTCAAGATCACTGCTTGCAAGAAAATTGATATTTTTACCCAATAATTCTTCGCGTGAGTATCCGACAGAATAGCAGAACGAATCATTCATATCTAAAATATTTCCATGCAAATCTTCAAGCAAAATTCCGCTTGGTGAAAGCGTAAATAACTGACGATATCTATTTTCTCTTAGTACAAGTTCAAGTTCCGCTTTTTTCTTTTCCATATAAAAACTAATCTGACTTGCAATCAGTTCGAGAAATTCGAGTCCGGCCAAATCATAAGCATTCTTTTTATCATAATTCTGAACAACGATAGCGCCAAAAGTTTTACCATCTGTCTTTAATGGAGCGCCAAGCCAGATTTCGGGCAGTGTCCCGATTAACTCTATTTCACCCTTTCTTTCCAACTCTAATATTTCATCCCGCGAAAGCATAAGAGATTTACCGGTTTTAACAATATAACCCGATATTGATTTTTCGGCGGGCCAAGTTTCAATTTCATCTTTTTCATCTCTGTCAATATCAGATTTCATCATTCCGGTAGCTTCATCATAAAATGCCACAAAGAAATTTTTGGAGTCAATAAACTTTGACAATTCACTTCGGACTAGTTCAAGAAATTCATTAATGTTTTCAGATTTAATAATGCCATCAGCAATATTATACTGAATCTGCTGAATGATTTCGGCATTCTTCTGTTCAGTAATATCACGTGAAATTCCTTCGATTGCAATCATCTTTCCTAACTTATCAAAAACCGGAACATTCTTTTGCTCTGTCCAGATAATCTTTCCATCTTTTCTGATCCAACGTAAAATCAATGGTTTGTCATAAAAATCTTTTCCTGCATGTAATTCGTTTAATATTCCGAGATCTGCTGGATGAATTAATTTAAACCCCAAGTTCGGATCTGCATAATGTTCTTCAGGTGTATATCCGACAATCCGTGTAGAAGACGGACTGACATAAGTAAAACCGCGAACGGGAAAGAAGTCATACCTGTAAATCAAATCGTTTGCATTTTCAGAAAGGTTGCGAAACTTTTCTTCGCTTTCTTTCAAAGACGACTCAGCTTTTTTCTTTTCATCCAAAGTAATTTCAAGTTCTGCCAAATTCAGATTTATATTTTCGAAAAGGATTGAATTTTCTAAAGTAATTGCTGCAAAACTCGAGAGTGTACGGCAGAGACTAATCTCATCATCGCTGTATTGATAAGTTCTTCCTATTGTTCCAAGAATCAAAATCCCAAGCACTCTTTTTTCAACAATCAAAGGAAGATAAATCAAAGACTGCAGATTCCTGGCTTTTATTATTACATCTTCTTTTGGCGAAAACTGAGTTTGGCTCACGTCTTCAAATATAAGAATATTTTTTGTGCTAACTGCTTTTAGTATTTGCGGGTGTTCATGTAATAACGCCAATTTGAATTCATCAAGAAAATCAGCGGGCAGCTCTGGATAAGTAGCTTCAAGTATCAATGTGTTTTCCCTGAGCATGTAAATTGATCCTGAATCCAGTTTGAGCAAATCAACAGCATTATCAACAATATTTTGAAGCACTTGCTTCTTATCGAGAGTTTCAACAAGATTCAAACTAATTTTTAATAATGAAGCTAAACCTTCAGATTTTTTTTTGATTGCGTTCTGATATTTTCTTTGTTCTGTTATATTGTGAAGAACACAGTGCGTCTGGCGGAATTTTCCATCCACAGAAAACCCAATTCGCCCATCAACACTGACAGTAACAATTTCATTGCTTTTTGTTTTCAGGTTAAATTCTGCACAGCAAACTTCACCGGTTTCCAAAAACTTTGGAAATTTTTCCATCAACAGCGGAATATCTTTTTCCACAATAAATTCAGCAATATTATGACCAAGAACTTCATCTCTTTGAAAGCCAAGCATTCCCATCCATGCATTATTTACTTCGATTATATTTGCATTTTGATCAAGTGACTGATAAGCTATCGGAGCATTTTCATACAATAATCTAAATCTTTTTTCACTTTCAACAAGCAACTTTTTTGCCTGCCTTTCTTTAATCTGATCGCGAAAAACAAGAACCACTCCGACTATTTCATCATTCTCATTGCTGATTGGTGCACCTGAATCAGCAATTGGAATTTCAACTCCGTGTTTATTGATTAAAACCGTGTGATTTGCAAGACTGATAACCTTTTTTTGTTGTAAAACTTTTTCGACAGGGTTTTCCACTTTTAATCTGGTTTCTTCGTTGATAATATTAAAAATATCAGAAAGGTATTTCCCCTGAACTTCAGCTTCTTTATAACCTGTCAAAGATTCAGCAACGGAATTCATGTTTTTAACAAAGCCTTTTTTATCTGTTGTGATTACAGCGTCGCCAATACTATAAAGTGTTGTCCGGTATAAAGACTCATTTTCAGCAAGTTTAGAAAGCAGATTCGATTTTAATTCCTGATCAAGTAATATTTTACCTATTATCAGCGAGATTATTGGATAAATCCCTATAACTGTGAATGAAATAATTTTATATGCTTCCATAATAGATTTGGAAGGAAGAGCTAAAACAAAAACCAACATTACTGCATGAACAATCAAACCGAAAACATATAATTCCAGTTTTGAAATTTTTTCTATTCGATTTTTTTTCCTTCGAAGATTGAAATAAACACCAATCAGATATGAAGATGAGATAACCAGTATTCCCATTAACCAACCTCCGCCGCCGAGATAAAGACGATAAGTTCCCGCAATAACTGCAGATATCAATCCGGCAAGTGGTCCAAAAAACAATGCACACAAACTCAGAACAATAGATCGCCCGTCGAAGATTATTCCCTCAGTCAAAACAAACGGATATGCCATTCCAATAATGGAAACAATACCAAAGAGAACTCCCTGTATAATCTGTCCCTGTTTTTTATCTCTTGAAAAACGAAAATCAACAAATCCTGAAAGAATACTGACAGCTACCAAAACAGATAAATTGTAAATCAACTCAACAATAATCATCCAAACTCCTAAAATTAAAGGAATGATACTTCGTGAATTTTAGTAAAATGTTCACTTAAAAAATAAATAAGTTTCAAGGAAGAAAAAACACTCTTTTTAATATTTATTGTCGAATAATATTCTGTTTGTTTTAACCAAGAAACTTTTCGGTCAAAAATTTTTATGTTCAGATTAAACCAAATTCAGTTTAGATTTGACTAATAATTGCAAAATTTTATTCACTAACCAAAAAAATCATGAAACAATTTATTACTGTTCTGTTCATATTCGTTTTTGTAATTTCATTATCCGCACAAAACTATTCTATCCGGGGCAGAATAACGGCAAAAGAAAGCCGAGAATCACTTGCCGGTGCGAATGTACTTATTTATCATCTTCCCGATTCTACAATGAAAGGAACGACATCCGATAATGACGGCAGATTTTTGATTGAAAATATTAAATCAGGAAATTATGCGCTGATTGTCAGATTCATCGGTTACAAAACACACAAAGAAAATTTTGAAATACAGAACCGTTCGCTGACTTTGGGAAATATTCAAATGGACCTCGGCGAGGTTGAAACGAAAGAGGTGCGGGTTGTTGAGCAGGCAATTCCTGTTGTTCAAAAGCAAGATACAACTGAATTCAGTGCCCAGGCATTCAAAACAAATAAAGATGCTGATGCGGAAAATTTAGTAACCAAAATGCCCGGAATTTCAATGCAGGATGGAAAGGTTCAGGCACATGGCGAAGAGGTAAAAAAAGTTTTGGTGGACGGAAAGCAGTTTTTCGGTGATGACCCGAGTGCTGTTCTGAAAAACATTCCTGCCGAAATTGTTGACAGAATACAGGTTTATGACCAGCAGAGCGAGCAATCTCAGTTCACCGGATTTGATGACGGAAACACCAGCAAAACAATAAACGTTGTAACCCGATTCAGAAACATTAAAGGGACTTTCG
>PFVB01000153.1:6822-7394 GCA_002790395.1 Ignavibacteriales bacterium CG_4_9_14_3_um_filter_34_10
AAACAAATGGGGAAAAGAACTGGAATTAAGCGGAAGTTATTTCTTAAATCTGACCAATAATAATGCAATTTCCGATTTATCACGACAGTATTTCCTTTCTGAAAATCAAACTCAAGATTATAAAGAAAATTCACTTGCAGGAAGCGATAATTTAAACCACAGGTTCAACATGCGTCTGGAATATGATATTGACACACTTAATTCAATTTTGTTTCGTCCAAGAATTACTGTGCAGCAAAATCAAGGAAAAAGCTCTGTGTTTGGAAATACCACAAAAAACGGAAGCGATATTAATTCTCAAAGCAGTTTTTTCAATTCGGATTTAGATGCTATCAATTCTTCAGCTGAATTATTATTGCGTCATAAATTTGAAACTAAAAGACGGACAATCTCTTTAAGTGTGAATCCTTCCTACACTAAAAACAGTGGGAATAATAAACTCTATTCGTTAAATGAATATTATCTTCCTCTTTCAGGAATTGATCAGGAAATAATTGATCAGGAATCAAACCTTGATAAAAATGGTTTCGGGATTTCTTCAAATCTTGTTTATACAGAGCCATTCATGGATA
>PFVB01000153.1:7433-13167 GCA_002790395.1 Ignavibacteriales bacterium CG_4_9_14_3_um_filter_34_10
GAATCCCAACAAAACTGATTATAATATTTTGGCTGATTCTTTAAGCAATGTTTACAAGAAGAATTATTTCACAAGAAGTATTGGAGGCGGATACAGATATCAAAAAGATGCTCTTTCATTTAATATGAATATAAATTATAACATTGCAACACTAAGGAACAATCAGACATTTCCATTTGAAGATGAAGTGAAAAAGTCATTTTATACTTTCCTGCCGTCATTTCAGATGAGATATAATATCAGCCGCGATAAAAATTTCAGATTATTTTTCAGAACAAGCAATAATTCTCCATCTGTTGAGCAGCTTCAGAATGTATTGGATAATTCGAACCCACAGCAATTAAGTCTTGGCAATCCAAACCTGAAGCAGGATTACCGAACGAACTTAAATTTTAGGTACATGAGTGCAGACGTTCCAAACATGACTTCATTTTTTATCATGTTCAGCGGCACAATGACAAATAATTATATCGGTTATAAAAGTTTGTTCGCCTCAAAAGACACATTGATTGACGGATACACAATAAATCGTGGTGTTCAATTAAGGCGGCCTGCAAATCTTGACGGTTATCTGAATGTATTTTCTTTTATGACTTATGGTTTGCCCGTTGCATTTCTTTATTCAAATCTCAACCTGAATACTGGAGTAAGTTTTTCCAAAACGCCAAGCATTGTAAATAACATAAAGAACTTTGCAAATTCATACCGATATTCATTGGGTTTTACGCTTAGTTCAAATTTCAGTACTGATATAGATATTTCGCTTTCAAGCATGTCAACTTACAATGTTATAAATAATACAATCCAAAAATCTTCTGACAACAACTACTTTAATCAGAATACACAATTAAAAATCTATCTACTCTTCTGGGAAGGCTTAGTTCTTCAATCCAATTTAAGTCATATTTTTAACAGCGGACTTTCTGCATCGTACGACAATAATTATTTATTATGGAATTTGAGTGTCGGTTATAAAATTTTAAGCAAAGGACAGGGAGAAATCAGATTGAGTGCAATTGATTTGCTTAATCAAAACACGAATGTTCAGCGAAACACATCTGATTATTATGTTGAAGATACAAGGTCAAATGTTTTGGGAAGATATTTTCTGCTCTCTTTTATTTACAACATAAGAGCATTTTAATAAAGAAGAGGTTATCCAAAAGCAACAACATGTCAGTCTGAGCTTGTCGAAGACTGACATATTGTATTTTCCTAGTCAACCTCTTCTTTTAGAAAATCATTTAGAATCAATTTCTTTTAATAACTGCATAACCGCAGTTTTGAGTTGCGCATCATCTTTATCCGATTTATCAATGTTATTTTCAACTATAATATCAGGAATAGCTGGTCCGAGTTCCTGATTTTTATCTGTAGCTTTTGTAAACCAGCCTCGCATTGGAGTTCTGACACGCGAACCGTCAATTAATGTTTTTCCGCCTGTTGAAATTACGGAACCATTTGTTGGTTTCCCTACAAGTGTTCCGATATTCAATTGTTTATAAGCATGTGAAAATATTTCTGCATTCGAATAACTGTCCTCATTGCAAATTGCAATCGAAGGTTTTAACCATGCTGAGTAAACAAGTCTCTCTCCGGTTGGATAATAATCACGGAAATTTAATTTTTCCTTTTCGAGATTATTTGCTGCACCGCGTGGAATTGTATATGCGTGCTGCTTATAATTTAATATTGTCATCAAATAATCCGTCGTCGAACCACCGCCATTAAACCGAACGTCAATAACCAATCCTTCTTTTCCGTTTCCTGCAGCAGCTAATTCCCTTTCAAAAAGTTCAAAACTGTTCATGCTCATCCCCTGAATATGAATATATCCAAGCCTGCCTTTTGAATATTCATCAGTAAGTTTTTTCCTCTCTTCAACCCATTCATTATATAAATCCTGTCTAATGTTTTCTGTTGTCCTGATTACAACTTCTCTTTCATTTCCGTTTTTTGATTTCACATTAAGAATGACATTTTCATTCTCACGGTTTTTCAGCAATGAATAAAAATTAACATCCTTTGTAATTTTAATTCCATCAACAGAAGTAATGACATCACCTGCTGACAATTTGCTTAAATCTCTATCGGCAGGAGTATTCGGAATCACCCGCTCAACTTTCATCCCTTTTTCCAAAGGTGAAAGTTCGACACCCAAATTTCCGGTAATTTCTTTTTGAAGTTCAGTTTTATCTTCACCAAACATCCCCATATGACTTGAATTTAATTCACCAAGCATATAATTAAATATCTCTCTAAAATCAGTTGATGTAGAAGCAGCCATGCAAAGCGGTTTATATTTATCATGCAGTTCTTTCCAGTCATGTCCATGAAATTTCGGGTCATAAAACATATTGTCCAAAGCACGCCAAGCTTCTTCAAATATCTGATTTTTTTCTGTGTTGAAATCAATTTTCATTTTAGCTGAATAAGGAAGTGCTTCGGATTTATCAGATTTAATTTCCTGCCGGTTAAGCATTCCGTCATTCTTAAAGAAATATAAATATTTCCTGTCTTTATCCATTGATAATAATTTTGGGTTTGAGCCACCCTTTGTAATTTCTTTAAGTTCCTTTCCATCCCACTTTATACTGAAAATATCGTTCCCTTTTGAATTCGTATTTGCACCAATAAAATAAACATAATCGCCGTCTTTTGAGATTTGAATGTTTGATTCATTTGTTGGGAAACTCGTAACCTGAATAAGTCTTTTATAAATATTTTCAAAATCAATTTTTATATTTTTTACAGTAGTGCTGTCCTTTTTAGAATCTTTCTTTGCTGATTTTTCTTCTTTTGGTTTTTCAACATCTTCCCAGTCCTGCTTGGTTTTTTCCCAATCAGATTTACTAAGCCAGGCAAACCAGATATCATTAAATCTCGATAACCCTCCTCCGACACCATTTCTGTTGTCTCTCGAAGAAAGGAAAAACAGTTTTGAACCATCGGGACTCCAAACCGGATTTGAATCACCCCGAGGATGCATACTCACATTTACAGGCTTGAAAAAATTGTCAACAGGATGAATATAAATCTCTTCATTGAAATACAAATCTTCCAAAGAATACGCCAGATACTTGTTATCAGGACTCCAGCAAATTCCATTTGGAGTTGCCCAGCCATCAAGCAATACTTTTTCGTTTGAAATTTTCCCTTCTTTAGAAATATCCGCGACAATTAATTTCCCGTTTCCTCTGACAAATGAAATCTTTTTCATGTCATTTGAAATTTGCACAGAGTTCTCGTCTTCTTTTGTTGCGGTTATTTTAACTATTTCACGTTTGAGTGTTTTGAATAAATTGCCTTGTGCTTTATCAGAGGATTTGCACAAGTATAAATCATAATTATTTTCTTCCCGGTCAGAAGCGAAAATCAACGTGCTGTCATTCAGCCAAACTGGCTCAGTTTCACGGTATGAACTGTTCGAAATATTTACACTTCTGCTTTTTTCCTTGTCAATTTCTTTGATAAAAATTTCACCATAAACAGAAAATGCAACTAATTTCCCATTTGGGGAAAGAGAATATTCTTTGGCATCTTTTGAAAAAACTTTTGTTTCTTCCGGATAAGTTTTAAAGTCAAGCGGCAATGAAATATCAATCTTTGCAGGCTTGGAATTATTCTTCAAAATATAAACATTCAATCCTTGTTCTATCACTATAACTTTTCCATCAGAGCTCACATTAAATGATCTGACTGCAAAGTCCTTGAAGAATGTAATTTGTTCCGGGGAATTGATTTTCTCTCCGGAGTCATTTAACTTGATTTTAAAAATATTGTATTTTCCTTTTTCTGCACTCAGATAGAGGAGCGTTTTTGAATCAATCCACTGCGGCAGATATTCATTGTTATTGGTATCAGCAATTTTTATAAGTTTTTTAGTCGAAAAGTTATAAAGCCAGATGTCCTTGTTTGCCGTACCATCATAGGCTTCTCTAAAAACAGTATTTGAACCGCGAGTAAATGCAAGAAATTTACCATCTGGCGATAAAATCGGATTTAACCCAAGAGCTGAAATTTTTTTCGATTCTGTTCCACCACTTGCAGAAACTGAAAATATTTCCGGCAACCTTTCTATTTGCTGATTTTCTCTGTTTGTAGTAAAAAGAATTTCATTATCCGCAGTCACCGAAGAAATATTATCCTGTGCAGAATTGTACGTCAATCTAACAGGCTCTTCCCCATTCAAGCTTAATGTAAAAATATCATTATTGCCATAACGATTTGATGAGAAATAAATTTTTGCACCGTCTGGAGAAAACTTAGGATTGGATTCGATAGCATTATGTACGCTAATACGTTTAGCTTCGCCACCCTGGGCAGAAACAATCCAGATATCGCCTTGATAAGTAAATGCAATTTTGCTTCCGTCATTATTGAGTGAAGGCTCTTTAATCAATCTTTGTCCAATTAATGGTGAACAAATAATTAGCAACATGATTAGATTTTTTTTCATTGAATTTTTCCTTTGCGATTTTTTATTAAATAATTATCAATAGCATTTTTCTACTAATACTAAACTAACTATCTTTGCACAAATTTTTAAAATTATCATAAGAGAAAAATGGACCAATCAAATTCAAAAATGACATGGAAATTTCCTAAAGAGTTCTGGCTTGCTAACGTAATGGAATTATTTGAGCGGGCTGCTTATTATGGTTTCTTTATTGTACTGACTTTATATCTCACAAATATTGTTGGATTTACAGATACAGAAACCGGAGTAGTTGCAGGTGTGTTTTTTGCACTGCTTTATCTTTTACCACCTTTTGTTGGTGCAATCAGCGACAGAATTGGATTCAAAAACGGATTGATTCTTGCTTTTTCTTTACTGACTATCGGCTATTCTCTTTTAGGAATTTATCATGCAAAAATTCCTGTTATTTTTTTTCTGATAATAGTTTTAGTAGGAGCTTCTTTTATAAAACCATTAATTACCGGCACTGTAGCAAAACTCACGGACGAAGAAAACAAAGCACGGGCATTCTCTCTGTTTTATTGGATTGTAAATATTGGTTCATTTACCGGCAAGACAGTTGTTCCAAGTATCCGCCAGGGTATCGGACTTGAATATGTAAATTTTTTCTCTGCCGGAATGTCTTTTCTTGCTTTGCTATTTGCAATATTCTTTTTCAAACCGATTGCCGGCATACAAAATCAAAAAAGTTTATCTGATGTTCTGATTTCTCTAAAAAAAATATTCTCGACTCCGCGGTTAATAATTCTCACATTAATTGTTTCCGGATTTTGGATTATTCAGCATCAACTATATGCAACAATGCCTAAATATGTCATCAGACTTCAAGGCGAATCTGCAAAACCCGAATGGCTTGCAAATGTAAATCCATTGGTTGTTGTTTTGTTTGTCGTCTTAATCACTCAACTGTTTAAAAAATATAGAGCGATCACTGCAATGCTTATAGGCATGATGATAATGCCATTTTCAGCTCTTGCAATGGCGATGAGTAATTCACTTGAGTCGGTATTTGGCAGAAGTGTGGATATTCTTGGATTAATAAACGTTGCACCACTTACACTCATGATGATTATCGGAATTGGCATTCAGGGATTAGCCGAATGCTTTATCAGTCCAAGATTTTTAGAATATTTTGCACTTCAAGCACCTAAAGGTGAAGAAGGAGTTTACATGGGATTTAGCCATCTTCACTCTTTCTTTTCAGCACTTACGGGTTTTATAATGTCGGGATTTTTACTCGATAAATATTGTCCG
>PFVB01000208.1:0-24803 GCA_002790395.1 Ignavibacteriales bacterium CG_4_9_14_3_um_filter_34_10
TCATTTAATAAAGAATTAGATTATAAATTAATACTGCTTCAGTTTGGATTAAATGCATTGAGTTCAAGAACGGGAAATTATGATCGATACGAAAAGGAAATGGTAAAAGTGATTAATCAAATCAAACACGCTTTCCCGAATGTACCAATAATCATGATTGGAGCATCCGACAGAAGTGTGAAGAAAGGTGCGGATTTTATCACTGATCCTTCGCTGGAAGATTTAATTAAAACACAGCTGAATATTTCCAAATCGGCAGATGTTTTATACTGGAATGAATTTGAATCGATGGGCGGAAAGAATTCAATGCCAAAATGGGTTGAACATAATCCGCCATTTGCGTACCGGGATTATATTCATTTCAATGAAGAGGGCGTAAAAAAAATTGCTGAAATGTTCAGTTCGGTTTTATTAAAAGAGATGAAATAATGTCACGAATTGAATACGCATATTCAAAAACAATGTGGCACCGATGGGCTGCAATTGCTGAAAAGTTTCCAGAGAAAGAAGCAATAGTTCATTGGGTTGCCGGGGAAGAACCAATCAGATGGACGTATAAAAATCTGATTGAGACAGCAAACAATTTTTCCGTTAAATTATATGAGCAAGGAATCAGGGCGAAAGATGTTTGTGCAATTATCATGAAACACAATCCATATTTTTATCCGATGTATATGGGAATTGTCGGTATCGGAGCAATTCCATCGGTATTGGCTTTCCCCAATCCACGCTTGCATCCCGACAAATTCAAGCAGGGTTTATCCGGAATGACAAAATATTCGGGACTTGATGTTATCATTACTCAAATAGATTTGGAATCTACACTAAAACCATTTGTCGAATCAGGAGAAAGCACAATTAAGCAAATACTTTTTCCCCTTGAATGGGATTTAAATAATTCTTCGGTAGATTCTTTTGAAAAAGCAAGAGAAATCAGAGAGAATATTAAACCTACCGATTCATTTTTATTACAGCATTCATCAGGAACAACCGGGTTGCAAAAGCCTGTTGTGTTATCTCATCAGGCTTTATTAGACCACGTAACACAATATGGAACTGCACTTGAACTTGATGATTCAGACAAAGTTGTTAGTTGGCTTCCGCTTTATCATGATATGGGATTGATTGGAGCTTTTCAACTTCCGCTTGCTTCCGGAATTACATCTATCCAGATTGATACTTTTGAATGGATTTTAGCCCCGAATTTATTGTTCGAAGCTGCTTCTGATGAAAATGCTACGATGTGCTGGCTGCCAAATTTTGCTTACAATTTAATGGCGGATAAAATTCCTGAAGATGAAATAGCAGGAAATGATTTATCAAATTTTCGAATGATAATAAATGCAAGTGAGCCAATCCGCTCCGAGAGTCATCGCAAATTTACTGAACGATTCTCAAAGTACAATTTAAAACCCAACGTACTTTCCACACTTTATGGAATGGCAGAAGTTACGTTGGCACTGTCACAAAATCCACCGAACAAACCAATTTCGGAATTGATTGTTGATCGTCAAAAACTCGCCGAAGGGAAACTTCAACTCGCAGATAATTCTACAAAAGTGAAAAGGGTTTGCGTTTCATCCGGTATTTTGATTCCGGACACTGAATTAAAAATTGTTGATGAAAACCGAAATGAACTTGATGGTAATTCCGTTGGTGAGATAGCTGTTAAATCAATTTCTTTATTTGACGGTTATAAAAACAATCCGGAAAAAACTAAAGAAGTTCTCTTTGACGGATGGTATTATTCGGGAGATATTGGTTTTGTTTATCAAAATGAAATTTATGTAATCGGCAGAAAGAAAGATATCATTATCTTTGCCGGCAAGAATATTTATCCTGAAGATATTGAGGATGTAATTAATCAAGTACCAAATATCATTCAAGGTCGTGTTGTAGCTTTTGGCGAAGAAAACGAGGAATTAGGGACAGAAGTAATAAGTATTGTCGCTGAAACAAATTTAACTTCTGGACAAGAATTTCATAAATTAAAATTGGAAATCATCAAAGCAGGAATGTCGATAGATGTGAACATTTATAATGTTTACTTAGTGCCGCCACGATGGCTGATAAAAAGTTCATCCGGAAAGCCAGCACGAAAAACGAACAAAGAAAGAATACTTGCCGGGAATGATAAAACAATTTGGTTTGAAAAAAGGAATTAACTAACAATTACAACGGAAAAATGATAAACGAAAATACAACTCTGTGGAAAAGGTGGAATGAATTAGCAAATAAGTACCCGGATAAAACAGCCATTATTCATTGGGTTGCAGGCGAGAAACCATATATTTGGACTTATTCAAAACTACTTGAGGCAGCAAACAAATTTTCTCATTTGGTTTTTGAAAAAGGAATAAAGAAAGGTGAAGTATGTGCAATCATTATGAGGCACAATCCCTTTTTCTATCCATTATATCTTGGTATTTCCGGCATCGGAGCTTTACCTGCTGTTCTTGCCTATCCGAATCCAAGACTGCATCCCGATAAATTTCGACAAGGTCTTGCGGGAATGTCACAAAGATCCGGACTGAATCATATTTTCACCGAAAAAGATTTAGAGCCAATAATCAGTCCATTTATTGAAAGCGAACACTCCACTGTGAAAGATTTATTTTTCCCATTAGAGTGGAATTTGGATTCAATTGACTTAGCAAAGAATGAAGACAAATTAAATTCATTGCGAGATGAAATAAAGCCAACAGATGCACTGTTATTACAGCATTCATCAGGAACTACAGGGATTCAAAAACCCGTTGTGCTTTCACATCAAGCTATTTTGCAACATGTAAATAATTTAGCAAAAGTACTTCAGCTTGATGAAACAGATAAAGTTGCAACTTGGCTTCCCCTTTATCATGATATGGGATTAATTGGATGTTTGCATACTCCGCTTGCATTTGGAATTCCGATAATTCAACTTGACCCATTCGAATGGGTTATTGCTCCGGTAATTTTACTCGAAGCAATTCATCAGCAAAAAGCTACATTCTGCTGGTTGCCAAATTTTGCTTATAATATTATGGCTGATAAAATTAAAGATGAGGATTTAGAAGACATTTCGCTTGAAAGTGTAAAGATGTTTATAAATTGCAGTGAACCTGTACGGGCAGAAAGTCATGATAAATTCTCAAAAAGATTTTTGAATTACGGGTTCAATCCTAATGCTTTAGGCGCAAGTTATGCAATGGCAGAAACAACATTTGCAGTAACACAAACCGAAAGAAATTTACGCGCAAAAGAAATTAAAGTCGATAGAGTTAAACTTTCCCAAGGATTAGTTGATTTCAATAATGACTCTTTAAATTTCAGAACTTGTGTCTCGTCTGGTAAAATAATCAATGGTTGCAGCGTAAAAATTGTTGATGAAAACAGAGTGGAAGTCTCTGGAAATTTGGTGGGTGAAATAGCTGTCAATTCGGTTTCGATGTTTGATGGCTATAGAAACTATCCCGAAAAAACTGAGGCGGTACTTGATTCGAACGGATGGTATTATACCGGCGATTATGGTTTCATTTTTGAAAACGAATTATTTGTAATCGGCAGAAAGAAAGATATAATAATTGTTGCAGGAAAAAATATTTATCCCGAAGATGTAGAAGACATTGTAAGTCAGGTAAAAAATGTATTCCCCGGCAGAGTGGTTGCTTTTGGTGAAGATGATCCGGATTTGGGTACAGAACAAATCAGCGTAATTGCGGAAACAAATTTTACAAATGTTGCAGAGTTAAAGAAATTAAAGATGGATATTATTAAAACCGCAATGGAGGTTGACATCAACATTCATCACGTTTATCTTGTCCCTCCGAGATGGTTAATTAAGAGTTCTGCCGGAAAGCCAAGCAGAAAAGCTAACAAAGAAAGAATAATGAATGATAACGACAAACAAATTTGGAGTGAAAAATGATTTCCGAAAGATTACATAAAATAATTTGCAGCACATTGGGACTTCAGGAAGATGAAGTAGAAATCAAGGATGATACTTTGGCAAATCAGGTCCCTGGCTGGGATTCTTTAAATCATGTAAATGTAATAACAGCAATAGAAAAGGATTTCGCCGTAAGGTTCAAAAGCATCGAAGTGCTTAAATGCAAAAATGTCGGCGACCTTCAAAAATTAGTTGATTCAAAAATTAACAAGTGAGTAAAATGTTTAATGTTGATTTCACAAAAATTGTCAATCTCTTAAAATTCGATCCTTCTGATCCGTTGCTCTTTGGTTCAAGTTTATTCTTGATTGTCTTTTTCTTTTTGATATTGTTCTATCGAATATTTGCAACTTCAAAGAATGCAAGAATTTTATTGCTCCTTTTCTTCTCATTGTTTTTCTATTATAAAGCAAGCGGAATTTATTTTTTACTGCTAATCGCATCCTCCGCTGTAAACTTTGCTTTTGGTAAATTTATTTTTGAATCCAAGTCTGCCGGAATCAAAAGGCTGTTATTAATATTTAACATCACCTTAAATCTTGGCTTGCTCGGGTATTTTAAGTACACAAATTTCTTCATCGAAATTATAAATGATTTTAAACTTGGCACATTTGATCCGATTGATATTTTTCTGCCGCTTGGAATTTCATTTTATACATTTAAAGCAATGAATTATGTTCTCGATATTTATCTTGAATCAATGGAGCCAACAAAAAGTTTTCGTGATTTTAGTCTGTTTGTATTTTTCTTTCCCAATATTCTTGCTGGGCCAATTGACAGGGCTTCACAATTCATTCCACAAATAGAACAGAATGATTTGGTGATTTCGAAAGAGGATATTGGCAAAGCTTTATTATTAATTATGTCGGGTCTATTGAAAAAAGTTGTTATTGCTGATTATCTGAGTTTAAATTTTATTGATCGGGTTTTTGATTCACCTCTTCGGTTTACAGGCGTTGAAAATTTATTTGCACTGTATGGCTACGGACTTCAAATATACTGTGATTTTTCAGGTTACTCCGATATTGCGATTGGAATTTCTTTGCTGCTTGGTTTCAAGCTTATGGATAATTTCAATTCACCTTATCAAGCAACAAGCATAGCAGATTTTTGGAGACGATGGCATATCTCACTTTCATCCTGGCTGCTTGATTATTTATTCAGACCAATACAAATGAAGTTTAGAAACCTTAAAATGTTCAGCAACGTAATTGCAATTTTGGTCACATTTGTTTTGTGCGGACTTTGGCACGGTGCAAGCTGGATGTTTGTTTTTTGGGGATTGCTGCACGGCTTCTATATGTCCGTTTCGATGTTCCTGCAAAAACCAAAGCGAATGTTGTATCAGAAACTTGGCATCCTAAATTCAAAAGTTTTAAAGGTTTTTCAAGTACTAATCACATTTCACTTGCTTGCAATATCATGGGTGTTTTTCCGAGTAAAATCATTTGAAGAGGCATTAAATATTTTTGGACAAATATTTAATTTTTTTGATTACAAAATCATTCCTCAATTTGTTGAGGGATATACTCCTTCATTCATTTTGATCGTTTTAGGTTACACAATTCATTTTCTTCCAAAATCATTGGAGGTAAAATCTGCAAGTATCTTAGGAAAAATCAACCCTGTTTTTCAAGCATTAATTTTAGCATTTGTAATTTGGTTTGCTGCCCAAATCAGGTCAGCCGAATTGCAGCCATTTATTTATTTCCAGTTTTAAGCCGATGAACAGATATTCTTTATGAAACAATCAAAAACTAAATATTGTCTTTACATTTTTCTTTTTACAATATCGATAAATTCTTTTCTGTACGCACAAAAGAATATCTCGGCAGAAAGCAAACTGAAAACAGAGGCACTTTCACAAATAAATGAAGGAAGATTTGGCGAAGCAATTGATTTGCTTAATAAGTATATCGCTGCAAAGCCTTCTGACCCGGATGGATATAATTACCGTGGAATCTGTTTTGAAAATCGCGGACAATATTATAATGGTGTTGTTGATTATCGCCGCGCTATTGCAATTAATCCAAAACACTCTGAAGCTGTAAAGAATCTAAAAAGAATAATTGATGTATGGTATGCAATTTTAAAGAAAAAAATCAGGGGGCACGAAAGAGAAATTGCAATTAATCCAAATGCTGCAATCAATTATCTTGAGATTGGAAAATCATATCGAAATATGGAAGAATGGGCGACGGCAGAAGAATGGTACGATAAATATTTGGAAAGAGATGAAAATGCATCAGCTGATGAAATAATCAGGTACACTGATATACTTGCAAAAACAAGGCACATCAAGAAAGGCGAAATTATATTAAAAAAATGGCTTCAAAAATATCCTGAGGATTGGAGATTGTGGAGCAAATATGGTTATTTCACAATGTGGCTTGGCAATTATAAAAATGCCGAAAATGCATTTAACTCTGCATTAAAATTCAAACCGTTCTTTCAGGAAGCACTTGATGGTTTAGATCTCGCAACAAGAAAAGCTTATGTTACTCAAATCGATCCAAGACGCGACGAAAAAGAATTTCCAATTGATAAATATTATCGTATTCTCCGAAGCAATAAAAATGATACTGAAACACGTTTTAAACTGGTTGATGAATTAATAGCAGCCGAGAGAATTGAAGAGGCTTATCAGCAACTTCTGATTCTGAAGGTGAAAAATTCTTCTGATCCACGTTTTGAAGAAAGATGGAATTATGTTGTAAAATTTAAGACTGAAACATATTTGCAAAGAGTTGCAGAGTATAAAAAAGTATGGCAGCAAAATGCCAAAGATAAAATTGCCGTTTCGAAGTTGGCTGAATATTATCAGTATCTTGAAGAATATGATAGTGCATATCAGGTGCTTGATGCATACTTTCAGACTGTGCCGGAGGAAAAAGATGCTAAGTTAAGATTTCAATACGCAAACACAATTGCGTGGACAAAGGATTTTAACCGAGCTATTGAAGTGGTTGATGAACTTTTAATTGATTATCCTAAAAATACAAATTATCAATTATTGCGTGCTCAGCTTTCCGTATGGAGCACACAGGATATTCCTCTTGCTAAAAAATACTTAAATAATGTTCTTCGCTTGCGTACTGATGATTTCGATGCAATTCTCGCAATGAGTTCTCTCTATCTTGTTGAACAGAATTTTGATTCGGCACAGGCGTATCTTGATTTTGCTTCAAAGATTGATCCTAACAACAGTGAGGTTTTGCTTAATCAGACCAATATCGAATTTCAAAGAATGCGGGTTGAAGAGGAAAGAAGATTTGCAATACTTGAAGATGGAAGGAAAAAAGTAATGAGTGGTGACTGTGAAGAAGCAATCAGTTACTATGAAAAATATTTGGCTGAATCACAGCCCAATAATCTTATCTTAAAAGAATTTGGCGATGTTCTTTATTGCGCAAAACAATATGATAAAGCAATTGAGGCTTATGATAAAGCAATTGAACAGGGCGATACTTACGATGCATATTTGCAAAAAGGGAAAGTATATTATTCATCAGGCGATTCATTAAATGCAGCAAATATTTTCAGAAAACTTTCAAGCGAAAATCCCAATGAATTTGAGCCGAGAATGTATCTTGGCGATTCATACGTAAAACTTGCCGAATATGACAGTGCTGATGCAGTTTACGATACATTGCTTACATGGGATTTGGATTCAACGCAGACTAGTCTAATACAACAGAGAAAAGATTGGATCCCGCCTTCAGGATTCACCGGGATTTTACAGTCATTTCCTGCAAGTATTGGTTTCTCACCTTCAATTTCATTTTATTCTGATAATTTAAGTTTCAGGATCAAAAAATTTGGCGGGCGGCTTGATTTAGGTGTCAATAGCTTATTAACCGTTGGAGTTTCTTTTTTTAAAACGTATATAACCGCAGCAAAAAGTTCTTTGGATTCAGTAGTACTTAACCGAATGTTTTCTGAACACGGAATTGTTTTTGTCGGTGATAATAGTTTCACAACTTTTAAAGGCTGGATATTTTTAAGATTCTCAGATTATTTTTCAATTGGTGCCGGAAGTGGTATCATTAATATGCAAGGTTTCCGAAGAGGAAATGAAACTGAAATTTATGGGAGATATGAGAGAAAAAGTCGATACACTTTTGTTGCAAGTTATCTCAGATCCGAAGGTGCATTAATATTGTATTCACCTTACTTAATTGACTTAAAAATTAATTCTCAAAGATTATTTGCAAATCAATTAAAGTTTCAGGGCGATTATTATATAAACAAACTTTGGAAACTCTCAGGATACTTTCAATATATAAATTCAACCGATGGTAATGAAGGAAATGATTTCTTGTTTCGCATCGGACGATATGTTGATGATGAATTAATTGCAGGATATGAATATTATTTCTCTAATTTCAAATACACCGGAGTTAATTCACCTTATTACTATTCGCCAAGTAATTTCGAGTCTCACTCTGCATGGGCTGAATATTCGATTGAGAAAACTGACTATTCTGATATTTCGATTGGCGGCAAACTGGGATATATTCCGTTAAGTCAGCAGACAACTCTCGAAGGACATATAAAAGTTTATTACATATATTCAGAATCATTCCAAATGACAGGAGAACTTTCATACGGCAATACATACCGAATAACTAACAGTTACAGATATTTTGGCGGCAGCATCTCTGCTTATTGGAGTCTATAATATTTTGTTTGACCTGTTTCATTTTGTATGATTCTACCCAAAATTTTTCCAATTATTTGAAATATCCAAATGCTTTTTAATTCAATAGATTTTGCGGTTTTCCTTCCAATTGTTTTTTTATTGTATTGGTTTGTCGCAAATAAAAATTTACGTCTTCAGAATTTTTTAATTGTCGTATCAAGTTACATTTTTTATGGCTGGTGGGATTGGCGTTTTTTATCATTAATAATTTTCAGCTCTCTAATTGATTTTTTTATTGGCAAGAAACTTTCCATTTGTGAAAAGCCGTCGTCTAGAAAATTTTTAATTGGCGCAAGCCTTGCATTAAATCTTGGACTGCTGGGCGTTTTCAAATATTTTAATTTTTTCATTGATAATTTTTCGCAAGCATTTTCATTGTTTGGAATTGCACTTAATCCAAATCGATTGAGTATTGTTCTTCCTGTTGGAATCAGTTTTTACACATTTCAAACTCTTAGTTATTCAATCGATGTTTATCGAAAAAAAATGGAACCGACAAATGACCTAATTTCTTTTTTGGCTTTTGTAAGTTTCTTCCCGCAGTTAGTTGCCGGTCCTATAGAACGAGCTTCAAACCTATTACCACAATTTTACAGAAAAAGAATTTTCAATAACAAAGACGCCTCCAACGGATTGAGGCAAATTCTTTGGGGATTATTTAAGAAAGTAGTAATTGCAGATAACTGCGCAGAGTATGTGAATATAATTTTCTCGAATTCTTCAAGTCATTCAGGAAGTTCACTTTTAATCGGCACTCTGTTTTTTGCCTTCCAAATTTATGGAGATTTTTCCGGCTACTCGGATATTGCAATTGGAACAGCAAAACTCTTTGGGTTTCGTTTAATGAAAAATTTTGCATTCCCTTATTTTTCCAGGGATATAGCTGAGTTCTGGCGTAGATGGCATATTTCATTATCGACATGGTTCCGGGATTACCTTTACATTCCATTAGGCGGAAGCAAGGGAAATTTGTTGTCTAAAATCAGAAATACATTTATTATTTTTATTGTAAGCGGTTTTTGGCACGGGGCAAACTGGACATTTATAATTTGGGGTTTTTTAAATGCAGCATATTTTCTTCCTTTGTTGATTTCAAATAAAAATCGGGTAAATCTTGACATTGCCGCAAAAGGGAAATTCTTACCAAGTATCAAAGAATTTATTCAGATTCTTTTTACCTTTTCATTAACATTAATTGCGTGGATATTTTTTCGTGCCGAAAATACTCAACAAGCTTTTGCCATTATTGGAGAATTGTTTTCTTACTCCATTTTGTCAGCTCCATATTTTCCCAAGCAATTCTCAGTGCTGCCGTATTTATTGTTGATTTTCATTGTGCTTGAATGGATTGGCAGAGAAAACAACTTTGCAATTGAAAAAGTATATCTTAGCTGTAAATTGTTTTACAGATGGACATTCTTTTCTTTTTTGATTTTTTTAATCGTGATGTATATGCAAACCAAAGAAACTCCTTTCATTTATTTTCAATTTTAGAGTAACCATGAAAGTATTCCTAAAAAAACTATTTGGCTTTCTTATGTTTTCATTTGTTATGTATTTAGCATTCATCTTTTTGTGGGGAACTTTCTTTGACAACCGAATAAATAAAAACATGAATTTTAAAATCGGTTCAAATGGACATTTGTTCTCAAGATTAAATGAAATAAAGAAATATAAAAATGTTGACATTGTGTTTGTTGGTTCATCACATGCTTACAGAAGTTTTGATCCACGATTTTTCAAGGAACATGGAATTACGACCTTCAATCTTGGTTCGAGCAGTCAAACTCCTGTCCAAACAAAATTGTTGCTTAATCGCTATCTGAATTATTTGAATCCCAAGTTAATCGTCTATGAAGTTTATCCTCCAACGTTCTCTAGTGATGGAGTTGAATCATCACTCGATTTGATTTCTAATTCCGATATGAATTGGGATATAATAAAAATGGCAATACAAACTAATCATATAAAAGTGTATAATACTTTAGCATATTCATTAGTTGCAAAATTATTTGGGCTTAATAATGATTTCAATGAAAATCAGAAAAAAGGAAAAGACATTTATTTTAGCGGCGGATATGTAGAAAGAGACGATACAATAAAATCAACTAATTACAGATTTGAAAATACAAATTGGGAATTGAATCCTACTTCGCTGCATATTTTTGAAGAAACAATTTCAATGCTTAAATTTAATTCAAGAAATTATATTCTTATTCAGACTCCCATTACCAAATCTTTGTTTGATTCTCATTTAAACAACAAAGAGATTGACAATTATTTTAAGCGAAAGGGATTATATATTAATTTCAATCGAGAGATACTTTTGAATGACAGCACAAATTTTTATGATGACCACCATATGAACAAAACAGGCGTGGCAATTTTCAACAAATTTTTTATTAACAAACTACATCAATTAAAACTGATTAATACGGAATAACATTTTGGATGAAGATAATTTAAACGAAAACAATTCAGAAACATTGACTCCAAACAATAAATTGACCGGCAATAAATTTAGCCGTTCAAACTCCGACTTTGTTTTTTGGGGATTATGCGGAGGATTAGGTGAATATCAATCCTTCGATCCAACTTGGTTAAGAAGCATTCTTTTATTAAGTGTTTTCCTAATTCCGTGGGTTGCTGTCGTGTACATTGTTGCTTCACTCCTCTTGCCAAAATCTCAAGTAATTGTCAGTGAAAAAGAATTTGAGAACAAACTAAATTCAAACAAAAAATATTTTTGGGGAATATTATTTATTTCAGTAAGCGTTTATTATTTCTTAAAATTATTCAATATAAAAAGTGACTTCAGTTTTTTTTATTTTTCTGACGAATTAATATTCTCCTTGCTTTTTATCTGTGCGGGTTTCTATAATCTTTTTTTTGCAAAAATATATTCTGGGATAAATATTCCAAACAATATTTTTGTCCGCTCTTTACCCGACAAAAAATTACTCGGTGTTTGCAGCGGCTTTTCCAAATATTTAAATATTGATGTGTTAATACTACGAATGGTTTTTATTCTTCTCGCCGTAATGACTTTAGGTTTAATTGTTTTAGTTTACTTTTATATCGCTATGAAAACCCAAGGCAGCAGTGAAATTGTTTTATAGAAATTTGCCATTTGCATTTAGCAGTATTCTCTTTGGAACCGCCAATCTTCTGATTCATTTTGGTCTTATAGAAATTGAACGATCATACTTAATTTCATTTGTGCTTGTTTATTCTGGACTCTATTTAATCTATAAGGAAATTGAAGGCGAACGAAGAAATTTGATTGTCATTGGGGTTCTGTCTTTTTTTAGTGGCATAGCAATTTTTATTTTTAATCACTATAATATTTTGTTTTTTTATAAGCCCATTTTCAGTGTTCTTTTATTTATTCTTGCTATGATTTATTTCTTCTTGTTTGTCAATTCAAGTAGGAATAAAATATTTCTTCATCTTTCAATTGTTTTTATACTGATTGCATTCTGCTCAATATTTCTCGTAAAATTAATTCCATTTCATGAGCGAATAATTTCAATTAATAAATCTATTTCTCAGAATTGGTATATAATTTTAGGAATAATTGGTTTCGGATTAATTGCAAAAAGAAAAGATGTTTAGTTGGTTTTTCCCATCATAAATATTCTGCTTTCAGTGTCTTCACCACTTCTGCGTTTTTGAATTGTGATACTTAATATTTTTATGCTGTTTTTATCTATTAAAGGAAGTTTTTCTAATTTGTAATACTTCACAAGCGGGTTATAAACAATCTCTCCAAGTAAAATATTTTTGCTCTTTATAACTGCCCAAACTACCAACGATTCATCAGAAGATATTTTTCCTGAAATATTCGCCGCTAATATTCCTTCACCTTTTGAAAAAGACAAAAACAGTTTTGCTGAGGCTGTAATACTTGTATCTAAGTTTGTAAAATTATAAATGCTGATTTCATCCGAGTTCAAAAAATCAATCAGCAATGAATGTTCTGACAAAAAATTATTGGCAAGTGACATCTCTTGATTCAGTTGCAGAATTTTATTGTTAAGTTTTTCAATCTTTGAATTTGCATCCAAATTAATTTTATAAAAATAAAAAGAGAGAGAAGCTAAACCGATAATCATTAAAACGTAAAGGGAGAAAAGAAATTTATTTTTCTTCTTTAGAGTTTCATCAATTTTTGTCCCCGCAGAATCAAGCTTATCATGCAAAGGCTGATTTACAAAGGGAAGTGGTTTTTTGAGTTCATCAGAATTATCCGGTTCAATATTTTCTGTCTTGTTAGCTTTATGTTCAATATTCTTTGTTTGAAATTCCATTTCCAAAATTTTTTGTGCAATTTTTTCTTTGATATTTTCGCCAGGATTTTCAGGGCTGAGAAGAATTGGAATCAGAGAAATTATATTTTGTAATTCGCCCAATTCACCTTCCGTTTCCTTTCCTCCGTGTTGAATATACTCAACAAATCTGTTTAGGTTTTCTTTATCCAGACAACCTAAAACGTATGCAGCAATAATTTGTTTTACATCTTCAGACATTATTCGCTCAACAAATTTTTTCTAAGCTGAAACACGCAATCTGAAATTTTCTCTCTCATTTTAACAACCGGCACAAATAGTTTTTCGGAAATTTCATCTATTGTATATCCTTCATAAAAAGACAGGTGTATTATTTGTTTTTGCTCTTCAGATAATTTATTTAATTCATCATCAAATTTGAGTTTTATTTCCAAAGCTGTTTTTAAATCAAGTGGATCAATTTTACCATCAATCACCGGCAAAATATATTTGAGCTCATATTCATCATTATATACTAACGAATTATCGGGATCAAGTTTTCTTCGAAGTGTGTCAATCGCCAAATTTCTTGTTAAATAAATCAACCAGACATACACATTCTGAGTATGCAGCGGGAATAAATTTGCTCTGTTCCATAAAATCATGAATACTTTAATGATTATTTCTTCAGCATTTTTATCTTCACCAATAATTTTTTTAATTATAGCATATATCACGGGAGAATATCTCTCATAGAGTTCTTCTAAAGCACGCGCATCTTTTTTTATGATTTTTTGGAGGAGCTCTAAATCTGACAGCTCCAAATACTTTCTCACATCCGTCTCTTATTTGTAAATTTATTTGCTTATAAACTAAAATTATCATCAATAAAAAACAAACCCTTAAATCGAATTCGCAATAATATTTTATTATTTTTGAGTATGAAAAAAACAAACAAACCAGAATTGTTAGCTCCCGCCGGTGACTGGACAATGCTTACCACTGCCATAAACAGTGGCGCAAATGCAGTTTATTTTGGTATTGAAAGACTTAATATGCGGGCGAAGGCTCACAATTTTAAATTGAGTGAACTTAAAGAAATTGTTGAATTTTGCCACAGCAAAAATGTTGAAGCTCATCTGACATTAAATTCAATTGTGTACCAATCTGAAATTAATGTTCTTGATGAAATTTTATCAAAAGCAAAAGAAGCCAAGGTTGATTTGATTATCTGCTGGGATTTTTCTGTGATCGCAAAATGCAGAAGTTATGGTTTGCCTTTTTGTATAAGCACGCAGGCTTCAATTTCAAATTCCGAGTCTGTTAAAATGTTTGAATCGCTTGGGGCAAAAAGAATTGTCCTTGCTCGTGAGTGTACCCTTGAACAAATAAAAGAGATACGTTCAAACACATCCATTCAGATTGAAGCATTTATTCATGGTGCCATGTGCGTGGCTGTAAGCGGCAGATGTTTTATGAGTCATTCAGCATTTGGATTTTCCGCTAATCGCGGAGAATGTATTCAGCCTTGCAGAAGAGAATATGAAATTTATGATAAGGATGGTGATGTGAAATTTTTGCTTGGTGAAGATTATGTGATGTCACCAAAGGATTTGTGTGCGGTTAAATTCATTGACAAACTGATTGAAGCAGGAATTGATTCATTCAAAATTGAAGGCAGAAAAAGAAGTCCTGAATATATTGCAAAAACTGTTTCTATTTATAGAAAAGCAATTGATTCATATTTTGAAAATAGTTTTAATGATGAATTAAAAAACAAATTGTATGCAGAACTTCAGAAAGTTTATAACAGGGGTTTTTCAACGGGCTTTTATTTTGGCACGCCCGACAAGGACGATTTTGCAGCACAGTATGGTTCTGTTGCAACAACGAAAAAAGTATATGTTGGAAAAGTTTTAAACTACTTTAAGAAAACAAATATTGTTCATGCAAAACTTGAAGCCGGTGAATTAGCAATTAACGATGATATATATATTATCGGAAATCGAACCGGAACCGTTGAGCATAAAATTGTTTCAATGTTTGTTAATGATGCACCTGCATTTGTTTGTAATAAAGGTGGCGAGTTAACATTTACTTGTGAAAGTGAAGTAAAACCTAAAGATCAGATTTATAAAATTGTTTAGGTGAAATAATATGAAAAAACAATTGATTGTTCTTCTCATGATTTCAAGCTTACAAATACTTGCTCAAAGTGAGTTTCATAGTTTTATTAATCATGTTAATTCACTTTCTTCAAGCAATAAGGGTAAAGCTGTTGATAGTTTTATGGTTTATGCTCGTGCGAAAGGAATTCCATTTATTGAAAATAATTACGCCTGTTTTATTTATAGAGGAAATGCTACCCGGGTACAAATTGCAGGTGATATGACAGGTTGGTCGCCTCATCCAAGAGATTTTTTGAAATTAAGTGGCACCGATTTTTTCTATTTCACAAACGAATACGAACTGAATGCTCGGCTTGACTACAAATTAATTATTAATTCTTCTCAGTGGATTCTTGATCCGGAAAATCCGCACAGAGTAAGCGGTGGATTTGGTCCCAATTCAGAACTTGCTATGCCGGAATATATTCAGCCATGGGAAATCAATTACAAGTCAAACATCAAACATGGAAATATTTCGTTCTGTACTTACACAAGCAAAATTATGAATCGTAATTATCTTGTTAAAATTTATTTACCACCGGAATACGAGACATCAACTAATAGTTATCCAGCCGCCTATTTTCAAGACGGAAGTGAATATATTTCTCTCGGCTCTGCTGCCAACGTAATTGATAATTTAATAGACAGCAACAAGATTGAAAAAGTAATCGGAGTTTTTGTCACACCTACAAATAGGCAAGATGAATATGCCGAAAACAACAGAAATAACTATTCCAAATTTTTTGCAGAAGAATTAGTTCCGCATATTGATAGCTTGTACAGAACAGAAAAATCTCCTAACAGAAGAATTATAATCGGCGATTCATGGGGAGGAAATATCAGTGCACTTATTAGCTGGCTTTATCCGGAGTTATTTGCAAAATGCGGTTTGCATTCAGCTGCCTTCTGGCCAAATAATAATGAAGTTTATAATCTTATAATAAATGGTGACAAAAAGAATATCCGTTACTTTTCTGTTTATGGTTCTTATGAAAGTCTTTATGAAAACATGAGAAATTTTTATTCTGTGTTAAAGAACAAAAACTATGATATCCAATCCTATGAATTTCCCGAAGGACACAGTTGGGGTCTTTGGCGTGCAAATATTGATAGAATATTAGAATATTTTATTCCTTCAAAATCGACATCCACAAAGGAAGAATCAATTCCAACAGGATTTAATCTTTATCAGAATTTTCCGAATCCCTTTAATCCAAGCACAGAAATTTCATACTCTGTTTCTAAACCATGCCAGCTTGAACTAAAGATTTTTAATCTGCTTGGAGAAGAAATTGTAACATTAACAAATGGTTTTCATGATTCTGGGTATTATAAAAAAATACTTTCTTTTGATTCTTCAATTGCTTCAGGAATTTATTTTTATCGTTTAACTTCTCCTTATTTTTCTGCAACAAAAAAAATGGTTGTGCTTCGCTGAATATTTATAAGTAAATAATCAGAAAAATAATTGGAATTAAAAATCCCAAAAGCATCAGCCATTTTCCTCTGCCTTCAAACCCTTTCTTTCCTTTGAGCACAAACAGACCTGAAACCGCTAAAAATATTAATGCAACTGCGAAAATATCTGCAACATAAGTCCATAATTTTTTAGGATTGTTTAAATGCAGAAAGTTTGTTTCTTTGATTCCATATCTTGGTTTTATAATCTCAACTTCAGCTTCACCCTTTAGAAAATCGGCTGTGACAGATTTTCCCTCAAAAAATATTTTTATTTTACTTTTGCTGCTTCGAAATGATGATTGGACAGAATCTTCAATGTTGACAGCCTTGGTAATGATTGGCACAATTTGCTCTGTTGCTAAAGTAGTATCTGTGATTGAATTAAATTTTACGGTTAACTTTGTTATTACATAATTTGGATTCCAATCAGAAACATGATTAACGGCTATTCCCGAAACAGAATACACAACAATTAACCCGACACTTAAATAACCAATATCTCTATGAAGAATATTATTCCATTTTCGCCAATTCATTAAGTCACCTTATAAAAAAAGCTGTCTTAAAATTATTAAACAACTTCAAGGCAGCTTTAATAAAAAAATTGTTTTATTAAATTTTTGCTCCAAATCCTTTTATCTGATAAACTTTTTCTTTTTGCTTTCCATGCTCGCATTCTTCTTCATTCTTTTTCTTTTCATCATTGCATTTTCCGCTGCAGTCCGATTTCTTTTCTACTTCTAATGAATAAACTTCTCCCTCAACCAATGCTTTTTTGCCTTTTACTTCTAAAGGAAAAACAATTTCACCATCATTTACTTTAACTTTTATTTTTTGAAAATCTTTATCGCCTGATAATTCAATCCAGCAGCCGCGAGTTTCGCAAACCCCAACAATAGTACCTTCTACAAGAACTTTTTTCCCCTCGAATTTAGAAGGATTTGCTAAAATGTCGCTAACTTTAGTTTTATTTTTAAGAGAAATTTCTTTCCCATATTTTTTCCCGTTTCCGGCTTCAATTAAACTTACAAATAAGATTAAAAGAAAGATTGAATAAAATGCTTTTTTCATAATTTCCTCATGTTTTTGATTTAACGAATCAAATTTATTGCTAATTGTAAAGTTTTCAAAATAATATGAACAATGTTTTTTTTATTTTACACATAGAATTTTTAAGGTAAACAATGAACAGAAAACAATTTCTTCAGAACTCAGCAATCATTGGTGGAATATCACTGATAAATACCAATTCTTTATTTGCAACACCAAAGAAATCACAGTCAAAAATAAGGAAGCTTAAACCCAAACCACTTCTTGAAGGCAATAAAATCGGGCTTGTTTCACCGGCAAGTTATATTGATAAATCAGAATTGAATGACTCGATCGAAAATCTCAGCGCACTTAGATTTAATGTGTTCTATACCGATAAAGTATTATCCAAACATGGCTATTTAGCCGGGACAGACAAAGAACGTGCTGATGATTTAAATGAAATGTTCAGGAATAAAGAAATTGACGCAATAGTTTGTACCCGCGGTGGATATGGCTGTGCTCGAATTCTTGATTTCCTTGATTACAAGGCAATTAAGGATAACCCCAAAATATTAATCGGCTATAGCGACATCACTGCATTATTGTTTGCTGTATATTCTCAAACAGGATTAATATCCTTTCATGGTCCGGTCGGAATATCTACTTTTAATAATTTTTCAATTGATAGTTTTGTTAATGTTTTGATGTATGGCAAAAACAGATACATTGCACCGCTTGCCGAAGATGATGCTTTTAATCCGGATCCAGCTTATGAACCATTTACAATTAATTCCGGCAAAGCGAAAGGGATTCTTGTTGGCGGAAATTTATCGATTGCAGTTTCTATGATAGGAACAAAATATGATGTTGATTATAAAAACAAAATTTTATTTTTTGAAGAAGTAGGAGAAGAGCCATACAGAATCGACAGAATGTTAACTCAGTTGATAGTATCCGGTAAATTAAAAAGTGCCGCTGGAATTGTGCTTGGAGTTTTCAAAAATTGTGAAAGAAAAAGAAACAACCCTTCGTTTGAAAAGACATTTGGATTGAAAGAAGTCCTGCTTGATAGATTAGGCGGACTTGAAATACCTGTGTTTTACGGAATGTCTTTTGGTCATGTTACAAATAAAATCACAATCCCATTCGGGATTGAAGCCGAAATTGATGCTGATAATTTATCTCTTACATTTTTAGAATCAGCGGTGAATGTATAGATATGTTTGCCGAAGTTGTTTTTCCTCAACCATTTAAGAACTCTTTTACTTATTCAATTCCAGATGAACTATTTGATCAAATCAAAATCGGGAAGCGGGTATTAGTTCCTTTTGGTAAACGGAAAACAACGGGTTTTGTAATTAAAATTTCTGATTCAACTACCGTTAAAGAAAAAATCAAACCAATTGAAGATGTTCTTGATGATTTTGAAATCTTTGACTCCGAATCCCTGAAATTTTATCAGTGGATTTCAGAATACTATATCAGTTCTCTCGGTGAAGCATTAAAGAATTCCATTCCTTATGGGATTGAGGTTGAATCAAAAAAGAAAATCATTTCCGATCAAAAACTTTGCAAGGAATTATTTCTGCATGAAAGAAACAAATCCACAGTCAAGGCCATGGTTCTGGAAATATTATCTCAAAAGGAAACTCATACTTTTCATTCTGTACAAAAAGCCTTGCGGCGAAAGAATATTTATTTTATTCTCAAGTCGTTGGAAAAAATAGGAGCAGTATCAATTCTCGATGAAATTGAACATGGCAAAGTTCGAATCAAACTTGTAAAGCACGTAAAAATATCAAAAGCAATTTATGAAATTTATGATCTCATTCCACAAATTGAAAAGTCATCTCCGAAACAGGCACTGATTTTATTTGAATTATTATCAGATAAAAAACATGAATTGCCATTGTCAGAATTATTGAACCGGACAAAAACAAATCATTCCTCTGTTGTTTCACTTCAGCAGAAAAAATTTGTGAAAATTATTGATAAAGAAGTTGAGAGAATTTCAAAAGAGATTTATGTGGAAGAATTCAAAGAATTAATTCTGACAAAGGAACAGATAGGCGCAATCAGCAAAATTCAGCCATATATTTATGAACAGAAATTTGCAGCATTTCTTTTGTTCGGAGTTACTGCGAGCGGCAAGACGCAAGTATATATTGAACTTGCAAAAAAAGTCCTGAAGCAGAAAAAGACCGTAATAATTTTAGTACCGGAAATATCATTGACCCCGCAAATTACTTCGCGCTTTATAAATAATTTCGGTGACATTACCACTGTACTGCACAGCCGGTTATCACTTGGTGAAAGGTATGATGCCTGGCGGGGAATAATAAAAGGCAAATATAAAGTTGTGATTGGACCTCGCTCGGCGCTGTTTGCACCACTGAAAAATATTGGATTAATTGTTGTTGATGAAGAGCATGACGGAAGTTATAAACAGTACGAGATAACTCCAAAATATAATGCCCGTGATTCGGCAGTGATTAGGGCTAAATATTCTGGCTGCCCTGTAATTCTTGGCTCAGCAACACCTTCGATTGAATCAATGCACAATTCAATAATAGGAAAGTATAATTTAATTGAACTGCGTGAAAGAATAGATAATGCAAAACTTCCGCAGATAAAATTGGTTGACATAACAATTGAGAAAAAACGTAATGGAATGGAAAATGTTTTTTCAAAAATTCTTATTGATGAAATCGGCAAAAGGATTGCTAAAAAAGAAAGTGTAATATTATTGCAAAACAGAAGAGGATTTTCAACGCAGGTTTATTGTGATGATTGCGGTTCAATTGAAATGTGTGATGACTGCTCGGTTCCAATGGTTCATCACATTGCAAGGAATACTCTTCAGTGCCATTATTGTGGAGTTACGAAAGTCGTTCCGAAAGCATGTACAGTTTGTGGTTCATCCTCAATAAAATTTTTTGGCGCCGGAACGCAGAAAGTTGAAGATGAAATATCATATTATTTTCCATCGGCAAAAATTCAGCGTGTTGACTCAGATACAATTTCCGGCAAAGGAAAACTGGGAAATATTTTAAATGATTTCAAAAAAGGTGAAATAGATATTCTTGTTGGAACTCAGATTGTTGCAAAAGGTTTGGACTTCTCGAATGTAACATTGGTCGGCGTAATTTCTGCTGAAACAACACTTTGGCTTCCGGATTTTCGTGCGGATGAAAAAACTTTTCAATTGCTCACACAAGTTTCGGGACGGGCGGGCAGAAGTGAAAATGAAGGTGAGGTTTTAATTCAAACACAAAATCACAAAAACTTTGTTTTGCAAAAAGTTTTATTAAATGATTACAATGGATTTTATCAGAGTGAAATACAGCTAAGAAAAACAAGTATGTATCCCCCATTTTCAAAAATTGCTTTAATAGAAACAAATGATTTATCTGAAGAAAAAGCCTTCGGAGCGATAAATGATTTCTATAAACATTTAAACCTTTTCAAAACTAAGATTAATACTTTACCTCCAAATCCGGCTGTTATTTCAAGAATCAAAGGTCATTACCGGTTTCAGATTCTGATAAAAAGTTCAAAAGAAAATGACCCAGTCGGACAAAATCTGCGAAGAGCAATCAACTATGCTGTTGAAAATTTTGAAAAAAAATCGAGATTCAAAAAAGTTAAATTAATTATAGACATTGACCCTCAATCAATTATTTAACTCAAACAATTTTTAGTAAATTTTGCAAACAAATTAAAAACCATTTGGATTTTTTTGTGGAAACATACCTAATTCTAATTATTATACTTTTCATACTTGCTGCAAGTGATCTTACTGTTGGTGTTGCAAACGACGCTGTGAATTTTTTGAATTCTGCAATCGGTTCAAAAGTTGCACCCCGCCATATTATTTTATCTGTTGCAGCAGTTGGCGTTTTTGTTGGAACATTATTTTCATCCGGGATGATGGAAGTTGCCCGCAAAGGAATATTCAATCCCGAAATGTTCAGATTTAATGATGTCGTTTGCATTTTTCTGGCAGTAATGTTCACAGACATAATCCTGCTTGATTTTTATAATACATTCGGATTTCCAACGTCAACTACCGTTTCACTTATTTCTGCACTGCTTGGTGGAAGTGTGGCAATTGCAATTATCAAAATTCACCAGAGCGGAATGTTTATTGAATCACTCGGTAATTATATTAACACAGGAAAAACCATAGGAATCTTCACAGCAATAATTGTTTCGGTTATTGTTTCCTTTGTTGTTGGAGCGGCTGTTCAATATATAAGCAGATTAATTTTTACTTTTAACTATGAGAAGAAATTAAAAAGATATGGTGCGGTTTGGGGGGCATTTGCTTTAACTTCAATTTCATATTTTATATTAATTAAAGGTGCCAAAGGAGCTTCATTTTTAACAGACTCAAACATAAAGTGGATAAATGAAAACACTGTCATGTTATTGGGTATTTGCTGGATGACTTTTGCATTCATACTTGAAATTATAATTTTATCAACAAGAATAAATATTCTGAAGCCAATTGTATTAACCGGCACATTTGCTCTTGCATTGGCTTTTGCAGCAAATGATCTTGTAAATTTTATAGGGGTTCCGCTGGCAGGGTTAAGTTCATATCAAATTGTCGCATCAAGCAATAATCCGTTTCATATATCAATGCAGGCTTTGAAAGAACCTGTGAGTGTTAATAATTTATTTTTAATTGCTGCCGGAATTATTATGGTTATTACTCTTTGGGTAAACAAGAAAGCCAGAACTGTTACACAAACCGAGATAGATTTGGGACGACAATTTGATGGTTTTGAAAAATTTAATTCAAACAGATCTGCAAAAGAAATTGTACGAACGAGTATTGGTTTTGGAAAAAGCATAAAAAAAATAATTCCTGATGTGGTTCTAATCTTTATTGAAAGTAGATTTTTACCCAAATCCGATGAGACGAAAAAAGCTAAGAAGGAAAAACCGCCATTTGATTTATTGAGAGCTTCTGTAAATCTGATGGTAGCAAGCGTTTTAATCTCGGTTGGAACAACTTACAAACTACCATTATCAACTACCTACGTAACTTTTATGGTTGCAATGGCAACTTCATTTGCTGATAAATCGTGGGGCAGAGAAAGTGCTGTTTATCGTGTAAGTGGGGTTCTTTCTGTTATCAGCGGATGGTTTTTGACTGCATTTATCGCTTTCTTAATCAGCGGTGTTTTTGCTTCGGGAATGTACTTTGGCGGAATTCCTATTATTGTTATTTTTTGTCTGACTGCTTTGGGATTAATTATAAGGACAAACATTCTGCATTCTAAAAAAGAGAAGAAAATTTCTTCAATAAAATCCTCTTTAGAAAGCATTGAAAAAAACGATATTAAAGATCTTATTGATAATGATTTCAAAAACTATTTGGAAAGCATAAAGAAATCGAACAGCTTAATTTTTGAGGGGTTGGTTTCTGAGAATAGGAAAAAACTAAAAAAAGCTTTGGAACTCGCTGATGACTTAGAAAAATCAGGACGCAATTTGACATCAAAGATAATCAAAGTTACCACTTCACTTCCGGAAAATTATTTTGCAAATAAAATTGATTGCGGGCGAATTATCTCTTCAATTAATGAAATCAACTCCTCCGTCTTTTCAGTTTCGGATAAAGTTTTCGAACATATTGATAACAACCATTCCGGATTATCCAAAAATGCAAGGGAAAATTACACAATACTTAATAGTGAACTAATAAAAATTTTTGATTTAGCCATCAGCTACATCAAAAAGAAAGACCCTGATAAACTTCTGCTAATAATTGAAAGGCGCTCAGAACTAAAAAGTATTATTAAAACAATTGATAAAAATATTATTGAAACATTACAAAAAGGCGAATCAAAAACACGGATTACAATGCTATTTTTGAATATTGTTTATAAGTCGGAACATCTTTATAAAGAACTTATCGATATTCTTGATTTTATTAAATTGTTCACTGATAAGAAATAGAAAGACGGGTGAGAAAATTATCAAGTTAAAAGAAATTAAAACTGAATTCGGGCTGTCAGCAAACAATATTGCTGACAGTCCAAAACTCTAAATGTTCATTTATTTATTACATATTTCCAGTAAAGAATTTTATGAACGGGACTACCAGCCCGAGCCAATAAAATAGCACGCTGAATCCAAGCCATACACCAAAAACCATTACCACATATTTCGTCAATTGATCTGACTTGAATAATTTCGCAAAAGCTACAGCAATAAGCCAATAAAACCATATTGAAAACAAATCTAATTTGGATAAAATAAATCCAACAAAAGTTGATTTGTCCAAATCCATAAATGAAGTTACGCTTGTATCCAAGTACATCTTTCCAACTGTCAATCCAATAATAACAATAAGTATCCATTGAATAGAGAATACATACATTGGCAGTCCGTAAGCTGTCATTGCGTGCTGATATGTTCCATCTCCTTTCAAGGCAAATTTTGCAAACAGAAAAAAGACACCACTGACAATAAAAAACATAATGAAAATACCCACAGCTGATGTAATTATTCCAATTATTCTTTGCCCTTGTCCTGCCTTATCGAATTGATCCCTGATTTTTTCGATTTGCTCATCTGCCTGCTCTTTGCTCATCTGCCCTTTTTGTACCATTTCGTCATACTGGTTTTGGATCTGCGAAACTGTTTTTTCCTGAACTGCATATTTAATTTGCGGATTAGTCATTAAAATAATAACAGCAGCGTTTGTTATTACAATTAAAAGAAGCAGGGGAAGAAACCAGTCATAAAATTTGGTTGTTTCTTTTGCCATCTTCTCAAATGTTTTTGTCGGTTCAGTAAAAACACCAACAAGTTTATCAGCATGTGTCAACTGGATTTCTTCTTCTATATCCGGAGGCAATTCAAAAGATTGATTTTGTTCGTCACTCATTGACATACTCCTTTTTAAGTTAGTTTACAAACAAAGATAATAATTGAGAATGAAGATTTAAAGGAGCAAAATATTTTTTATATTAAAGCAAGGAAATTTTTTATTTGATAATAAAACTAGTTTAAGACAAAAATGAAAACAATTATTGAACCATTCAAAATCAAATCTGTTGAACCAATAAGATTTACGACAAAGGAAGAGCGGATTAAGATACTTAAAAATGCAGGTTACAATCCGTTTTTAATACGTGCAGATGATGTATTAATTGATTTGTTAACCGACAGCGGAACATCTGCAATGAGTTCCGAACAATGGGCTGGAATAATGCGCGGAGATGAAA
>PFVB01000208.1:24832-25048 GCA_002790395.1 Ignavibacteriales bacterium CG_4_9_14_3_um_filter_34_10
TTTGAATCTGCAGTTAAAAAGATTACCGGCGATAAATTTATTATTCCAACTCATCAAGGAAGAGCCGCCGAGAAAATACTTTTTTCTGTTCTTGGCGGAAAAGGAAAATATTTTGTTGCAAATACTTTTTTTGATACCACTCGTGCCAATATTGAATTTACAGGCTCTGAAGCTGTTGATCTTCTTTGTGAAATCGGAAAACATCCGGAACAAAGA
>PFVB01000009.1 GCA_002790395.1 Ignavibacteriales bacterium CG_4_9_14_3_um_filter_34_10
CGAAGGGAGAAAAGGTAAAATTTTACTTCTACAAATTAAAAATTTAACAGGAAGTTGATTTTTTGATTTTCTGAAGTTATTTTTTGACGCCTTTTTTGCGGAAGTGGTGAAATTGGTATACACGCTACTTTGAGGGGGTAGTGCCCGTTAGGGCGTGCGGGTTCAAGTCCCGCCTTCCGCACCAAGCACAACCGAAACACTAATGAGGAAATGATGAAAAAACTAAATATTATTTTTTATTTATTCTTACTATTAAATTTTTCACTTTTAGCACAGGAAATGGATCCTGAAGCGGGAAAATTTTATAATGAAGGAAATAAATTTTTAAAGTCGGGTCAGTTGAAGGAAGCATTATCAAGTTATGATAATGCGCTCAAATCCTCGAATGATTACAGAATTCATTATCAAAGAGGTTTAGCACTAAAACAAATGAGCAATTACAAAGCGGCTGAAGAATCTTTTGAAAAATCAGTCCAGATAAATCCAAAATTTGATTTGGGTTATAACGCATTAGGTGGTACTTATTTTGTTGACGGAAGCTATGATAAATCAGTTGAAGCTTTCAAAAAATTTGAGGAACTGACTCAGAAAAAGAACCTAAAAGATAAAGCAAAAGAGAATATTTCTCGTGCTTATACTAAACTTGGTGATGCTGCGAAAAAAGATGGCAATTATGAAAAAGCTATAAGTTATTTAAATGAAGCAGTAAAAAATTACAATTCTGATTTTGCATTTCTTTCATTATCAGAAGCTTATGTGGAAATGGCAAAATATGATGAAGCAATTCAATCTGCTGATAAAGCAATCAACCACAGGAAAAATATTTCTAAAGGAGCTGCTTTTTATTATAAAGGTTTGGCTTTCAAAGGGAAAGGTGATTTAACTAAAGCAAAAGAAAATTTTAATCAGGCATTAGGTGATCCGGTTTATAAGAAGAATGCGGAGTATCAATTAAATCTGATGAAATAATTTAAGCCCTCTGCAGAGGGCTTTTTTATTTATGGGATTATCAGAGAAAACTTATATAAATTCCACCGGTAATGTTTATTGATGTAACTGCTTTTTCTCCACCTTTTGTTCCCAACAAATTATAATAGGCATATTTTGCTGAAAGATCGAGATCAATCATTGGAAGTAGTGTAAAAGTAATCCCGCCTCCAAAAGCAAAACCATTACGAGTAAAACCTTTCTCTTTCAAGTTTCCGAATGGGGATTCTAATTTAAGTTCACCAAAAGAATTAAAAAGAAGATCAATGGATGCATAAGGTGAAATTGGTCCGGGAATAAAAGACCACTCTGCACCAATACCAAGAGCAAGAAGATTCGAAGTCAGTTTGATAGAACTTTCTTCAGAACTTAATGGAACGTATAAAATACTGGCATTCATACTAAGTGGAAGTAAAGGGATTTCAAACTTTCCCTTTATTCCGTAATGAATTGAGTTGTTAAAACCAAAACCACCTTCTGTAATAGATTTTGTGAATTCATCCGGTGACTGAAACATTGTTGTGCCGCCCAAAACTCCGACTTTGATACTTTGCGAGAATGTTATGGAAGTTAAGATTAAAGCAAAAAATAAAAAGTAAGATTTTTTCATGTTCGTCCTCATTTTGTTCACCCTAATCTTATGATTTATTAATTAAATGTCAATCTAATTTTATTATTGTTTTAAGTAGTGATTATATTTGCAAAGTATTTATTAACTAAGAATGAGTTTTGTTTGTTATTAGTTTTTGTGGGAATTATTGTAATCTCAATTGCAATTCTTGAATATTTGTCTCAAAAAAAAGTTCTGCATTGTGAATTGTCAAGAAAACTTCTGCATATTATTGCTATATCATCGGCGGGTTTTAGCATTTTTTACATTAGTGATAGTTCGGAGATTGTTAAAATTGGTTTGGGAGCTGTAATAATTTTGGCATTAGCAATCAAAATGGAAGTGATTAATAATATTGAAAATCAGAATCGAAAAAGCTGGGGAATTGTTTATGTCGCAATATCTTATTTTGTTTTAGGAATATTATGGAAGGGTGAAAATATCTGGATAATTTTCCCGAGTTTACTGATTCTTGCTTTTGCTGATTCATTTGCTGCAATCGGAGGGTATTTTTTTGCAAAGGAGTATTTAAATATTGGTAATGATAAAAAATCATATCTCGGCTCGGCTATATTCTTTTGTGTTACATTTCTTATGTTAATTATTTTTTCCCAAATCAAATTCGAATCTTTCTCAAAGTGGAACTTTTATTTTGAGTTTGATTATTATTTTATTTTCAGTGCTTTTTTTATTGCATTTATTCTGACACTGACAGAAGCGATATCAACAGGCGGATTCGATAATTTTACTGTGCCAATTTTAGCTTCTGTTTTAATTTATACTTTTTATGACAAAAAAGATTTTTCACTGATCATAAATTTTGCGGTTGCTTTTATTCTTGCATTTCTCGTCAGTTGGAGTTCATACAAATTTAAATTCTTAAACAGAAGCGGAGCTGTGGCTGCATTTTTACTTGCAGTAATTATATTTTCACTTGGAGGATTAAAGTGGACAATTCCAATTTTAGTTTTTTTTGTTTTCTCAAGTGTATTATCAAAGTTTCGTGTCAATCAAAATCCCGAGATTGAAACTCTGTTTGATAAATCGGGAACAAGAGATCGAATGCAGGTTTTTTCAAATGGCGGATTAGCAGGAATTTTAATGCTACTTTTTGCAATTGAAAAACAGAATTATATTTACTTATTATATATTGCCGCAATTGCAACTGTGTGTGCAGATACGTGGGCAACTGAAACAGGAACAATTAAAAAGCAAAATACGTTTAATATCCTGAACTTCAAACCAATAATACAAGGTCAATCTGGTGGTATTTCTCTTGTCGGTACTCTTGGAGCATTGTTAGGTTCATCAATAATTGCACTTTCGGGAATTTTATGGTTGAATGAAGATGTTGTTAAATATTTTTTTGTTATTTCAGTTATTGGTCTCGTAGGAAGTCTTTTTGATAGTTTTTTAGGTGCAACATTTCAAGTTTTATACAGATGTAAAATATGCGGTAAAATAACTGAACGTAAAAATCATTGTGATATTGATACTGATTACTATAAAGGAATTAATTTTATGAATAATGATGCTGTCAATTTTCTCGCATCTGTTTTCGGAGTTGGTTTAATGCAAATATTAATTTTGATAACTGAGCGATGATGAAAAAAATAAATGTAATTCTAATCTATTTCATTCTTACAATTATTGTGTATTCACAAAATGCAACTGAAAAATATTATTTGGCTGAAAAATATTTTGAACATGGAAATTATTCGGTTGCCTATAAATTGTTTAATGAAATTATTTCAATCAAAGATTTAGAAGAGAACATCATCGCCAGCTCAAATTATTTCGTCGCAGAATGTCTGCAAAGAACATCTCAAAATGCGGGTGCAATCTCTCAATTTGAATTCTTTGTGAATAATTATAAGAACTCAGTCTTTCGTGAAATTGCACTGTATGAATTGGGTAAGTTGTATTATTATAATAACCAATTTGTCAAAGCAAGAGATAGATTGCAAAGTATGGTAATTGATTATCCGGTTAGCCACTATCTTGGTGAAGTTTACTTTTTTATTGCTGCATCTTTTTTTTATGATAAATACAGAGATGAAGCTGAGGAATATTTTATTAGTTCAATTAATTTTAGGGGAGCTAATAATTTTCGAACAAATGCTGTGTTTTCGCTAGGCGTTCTTTATGAAAAAGAAATTGATTATACTAAAGCCATCAGCCAATATGAAGAAATACTTTCTTATTATAAATCATCACCCGAAGCACAACAGGCATTAGTAAGAATTGGCATTTGCTATTTTATGTTGAAAGATTATGATAGCGCAGTAATTGAATTATCCGATAAAATGATGAATAACTTACCGGATTCGTTAGCAATTGAAGCCCAAGTAATACTTGCCCATTCATATTATGAGCTTAAGGAATTTCAGAAATCATTTGATGTTTTTAATAGTCTGTTAAAAATCACAAGCGATAAAAAACTTGAACGTGAGATTAAATATTCTTTAGCATGGATTTACTTTTTGACAAATAATTATGAAAAAGCTTTCGAGCAATTTAATGACTTGGCAGCTGTTCAAGATGATTCAATCGGTGTAAATTCATTTTACTATAGTGGATTGTGCAAGAAAAAAGTTGGTAATACTAAAAGTTCAAGTCAGATTTTTAGAGCATTCCAGCAAAGTTATCCTAATCATAAATTTGTTCAACTAATAAAATTCGGAAGTGCGTTAGAAAGTTTATCCACTAAAACAGATTCTGAAGCAGAAAAGTCTTTAATCATTTCAGCAAAATCCAATGATCCGATTGTATCAGCACGATCATTAGTTTTATTGGGTGAAATTAACTTGAGAAGAGAAAAACATAAAGAGTCAAAAAAATATTATATCGAAGCACTAAGTAAATTAATTGAGGAAGATACTGATTATCCAAAGGCTTTGCTTGGGATTGCAATTTCGGATTATTATCTTGGAAAGCTAAATGATGCTTTGCGAACGTTACTAAGATTAAACAAAGAAAATCCAAATTTTGAAAAAGAAAGAGTAAGGTTTTATCTGGCTGAAACATATTTCAGTAAATCGGAATATTTGACTTCACTGAAATATTACAATCAAATTAATTCAAATAATGAAAAAATTCAATCTCAAATATTGTATGGAAAAGCATATTGCTACTTTAATAATAAAGATTATCCTAATTCATCTTTTTATTTCTCGGATTATATTCGGAAATATCCAGACAGTAAAAATAAATCAGATGCAAAATTGCGACTTGCCGACAGTTATTTTGGGATTAAAGATTTTGCAAAAGCAAGCAGCACTTATCAGGATATTTTTCAAAAAACGAAGGGCAGTGTGAATAATGATTTTGCTTATTATCAATACGGACAAGCCTTGTACCAAACAGGCAAACCTAAGGACGCACAGATTAAATTTAGAGAACTGCAGGAAAAATATCCGCGGTCTGATTATGCTGATGAATCACAATATTTAATTGGTTGGATATATTTTCAACAAAGTTCTTTTGCTGCAGCTTCAAACGAGTATAAAAAAATATTCAGCCGATATAAATCATCTTCATTAATTCCGATTGTAATTTATTCAGTTGGGGATTGTTACTATAATTTGGGGAAATATGATTCTGCATTGGTTTATTACAGAAGATTATTTAAGGAATTTCCTAAAACAAGATTTGTATTCGACGCAATTAATGGAATTAATTATTCCTACCTCGGAAAGAATGAACCTGAAAAAGCAATTAAAGAAATTGATGATTTTATTAATGAAAATTCTAATCTGGATTTTGCTGATGAAGTATTTTACAAGAAGGGTGAGATATATTATAGTTTAGGTAATTATATTAATGCCGAAAAAAGTTTCAGCGAGTTCATCAATATTTATAAAACAAGTAAGTTTCTTCCCGATGCTTATTATTGGATAGGAAAAAGTGCCGCTAATTCAGGCGATTATGATGCTGCTATAAAATCTTTTAACATTGTTACGCAAAAATATTTCTCTTCAAAATATGGAGTGGATGCAGTTGTCGAACTTGGGAAAATTTATTCTGATAAAAATGAGTTTGAATTAGCAATTGAACTTTACAAAGATGCTCTGACAAAAATCAAAGATCAAAGCAGAGTACCTGAAATTATTTATAATTTAGCTTTAGCTAATATTGAAGTGAAGAACTTTCAATCAGCATATAGTAATCTGAATGAGATAATAAATTATTATCAGGAAAATATATTTTCCGATAAAGCTAAAATTGAAATCTCTATGCTTGAAATTGCCCGCAGCAACTATGAACAGGCAATTAAATATTTAAGCGAACTCAGCCAGAAACGGTTGGATGATATCGGTGCAGAAGCCCAATATTTACTTGGTGCTGTTTATTATGAACAGGGCAATATTGAAGAAGCAATCAACTCTTTAGTCAGAGTGAGATCAGTTTTTGGTGCATACGATTTGTGGTACACAAAGTCACTGCTGCTTCTTGGCGATTGCTATATGAAAATTAATGATAAGGTAAATGCACGCGAAATGTATCTTGCAGTTGCAAACCACCATGCAAATGATGAATATGGACAAGAAGCTAAAAAGAAATTGAAAAAATTATGATAAAATATTTATTGATATTATTCATTGTCTTAATGCCCGTGATTAGCGATGCTCAATCGAATAGCATTGAGCTCCCAGATTTTGTGATTACAGGCAGCAAATCTGTTTCAATTCCAACAATCAAAAAAAACTCTCCTGAAGCGATTGTTAAATTAGAATCCGAAAATTTTGATATAAATGTTATTTCAGAGGATGTTCCATTTCCAAAGTTATCAGCTCCCTCAATTTTAAAAAATATTCAAGATTCTATTCCCTCAATTAGGTCGGGAATGTTAAGAATCGGAGCCGGATATTATATTCAACCCACCGGGGATTTTTTCTTAAACACCGGAGTTGAACATGTATTGGTTAATTTGCATTTATATGGGAAAAACATCAAGGATTATGAAGATTATT
>PFVB01000169.1 GCA_002790395.1 Ignavibacteriales bacterium CG_4_9_14_3_um_filter_34_10
TTATGTTGAGTTAAGAGATTTAAGTATGGAGTAATAAGGAGAAATGGTAAGTAATAGAAAATATTTGTTAAATAAAAAATTAAATTCAGGCACGATATTTGTTGGGGGGGGTAAAAATTAGTTTTCTATGTGAAGCAAATAAAATCATAATCACCATTTTTGATTTTTCTAAAAACAAGATAGCAAATGCAAATTATAATGTCAAAATAACGCAAAAAAATGCCACTTTGAAAGTGGCATTAAATTACTAAATCAACAGGCGATTATCACGTACCGGCAGAATAGTCATCCATGTATCTTACTTGTTCTTTTGTCAGCGTGTCAATTTTATATCCCATTGTGCTAAGCTTGATACCGGCAATTTCCTGATCTTGGGTTTCCGGAATATCATGAACATCAGGATCAAGTATAACTCCGCTTTTATCAAGATTTACGAGTCGAAGTTGTGACATAAATTGATTTGCAAATGACATATCCATAACTTCCGAAGGATGACCTTCGGCAGCAGCAAGGTTAACTAATCGTCCCTGTGCCAACAAATAAATTTTCTTGTTATTCTTCAATGTATATTCTTCATTATTTGCTCTAACGGTTCTTTTTGATTTTGAAACAGAATCAAGTTGGTTGATGTTTATTTCGCAATCGTAATGACCGGTGTTGCAAATAATTGCACCTTCTTTCATGTTCAAGAAATGTTTTTTTGTGATGATATCTTTAATTCCGGTAGCAGTAATGAAAATATCTCCGACTTTGGAAGCTTCATCCATGCTCATAACTCTATGTCCTTCGAGAGTTGCTTTTAAAGCTGCAGTTGGTTTTACTTCGGTAACAATTACGTTTGCCCCCAAACCGGCAGCACGCATAGCAACACCTTTTCCGCAATGACCATATCCGGCAACAACAAAATTCTTTCCGGCAAGCATTACAGAAGTTGCTCGTAAAATTCCGTCAATTGAAGACTGTCCGGTACCGTAAACATTGTCGAAATCCCATTTTGTTTCAGCATCATTTACTGCAATAACCGGATAAAGAAGTTTGCCGTCTTTTCCCATTGCTCTTAATCTGTGAACACCAGTAGTGGTTTCTTCTGTACCGCCAATAATATTTTTTGCTAATTCAGGAAATTTATTATGTACAGTAAAAATCAAATCCGCACCGTCATCAAGTGTAAGATGAGGTTTCATATCCAAAGTTCTTTCAATTGACCAATAAAAATCCTTTACTGACTGACCATGCCATGCATAAATTTCAATTCCGTTTTTTGCAAGTGCAGCGGCAATTTCATCTTGAGTTGATAAAGGATTGCACCCGCTCCAACTGACCTGTGCGCCGGCAATTTGCAATGTTTCAATCAGCACAGCGGTTTCTTTTGTAACATGCAGACAGCCGGCTATTTTATAACCTTTCAACGGTTTTGTTTTTTTATACTTTTCCCGCAAAGACATCATTACAGGCATTCTTGATTCAGCCCACTCAATTTTCATTCTGCCTTCATCAGCAAGTTTCAAACTTTTTACTTTGTATTTTCCTTTTTTAAAATCCATTAATTTCTCCGGTTTATTTTAATAATTTTTTAAACATTGGGACAAGACTTAACTCTTCCCATGTAAATAAATCAACAACTTTATCAATTGTTTTTGCTTTTCCATTTTCTTCGCCGACAACAATTTTCACTTTTGCGTTTTTCTGAAACTTTCTTCCAAAGTGTCCGTATGACGACGTTGGCTGATAAATTGGGTTTCGAAGTTTAAGTCTTTCGATTATTGATTTCGGCGTCAGCTTTATTTCTTTTTTGATAAAGTCAGCCAGCACAGTATCTGAAACTTTTCCTGTTCCATAAGTATTAACAAATATTGACATTGGTTCGGCAACACCAATTGCATAAGAAACCTGAACGAGACATTCGCTTGCAATTTTTGCTGCAACAATATTTTTTGCAATATGTCTTGCTGCATAAGCTGCGCTTCTGTCAACTTTCGATGGATCTTTTCCACTGAAAGCTCCGCCACCATGAGCTCCCCAGCCACCATAAGTATCAACAATAATTTTTCTCCCGGTTAATCCGCTATCTCCATGTGGACCGCCAACAACAAATTTACCGGTTGGGTTTACAAAATATTTTGTTCTTTTATCAAGAAGTTTTGCAGGAATAACAGCAAGAATAACATGCTTCTTTACATCTTCCATGATTTTCTTTTGATTGGCAGTCGGATCATGTTGAGTGGAAACAACAATTGTATCAACACGCAAAGGTTTTCGCGTAACTTCATCGTATTCAATTGTAACCTGTGATTTTGAATCAGGACGAAGGTATGGCATAAGCTTGGGTTGTTTTTTACGAATGTCAGCAAGCCTTTTCACAAGATTATGGGCATACTCAAGTGTCAGTGGCATGTAATTAGCCGATTGATCACATGCATAACCAAACATCATTCCCTGATCGCCAGCACCCTGTTCTTTGTGTAATCCTTTCCCTTCATCAACCCCCTGAGCAATATCGGGCGACTGTGAATGAATAGCATTTAATACTCCGCACGAGTCATACGAAAACATATATTCGCCTTTTGTGTAGCCAATATTTTTTACTGTATATCGTGCAACAGCCTGAATATCAACATAAGCTGAAGTAGTGACTTCGCCTGCAACAACTACCAGTCCTGTTGTTACCATTGTTTCGCATGCAACACGCGATGAAGGATCTTGTACATATATCGCATCTAAAACTCCGTCAGAAATTGCATCGCATACTTTATCTGGATGTCCTTCCGAAACTGATTCGGATGTAAAGAAATAACTCATTTTACCTCATTTTATTTTTTAGAATAATTCTATTTCCGAAGAATCTCCGGCATTTAATTTTTTATAACTTCCTTTAATACTTGTATGACTGCCAATAATTGAATTTTCAAGCATGGTTTTACTCACAGTGCAGTCTGAACTTATTATTGAGTTCTTAATTAAACAATCTTGAACGATACATCGTTCACCAATTGTGGCAAATGGACCGATGACACAGTTTTTTACAACAGCATCTCTTGCAATAAAAACAGGATGGTTGATTACTGCATTTTCAACGGTTCGGTTTGTGCCGTTTTTCTTTAATAAAAACTGATTTGTTGAAAGCAAAGTTTCTGGTTTACCGCAATCATACCAGCCTTCTACCGGAAACGTCGTAAATTTTTCACCATTATTTATCATAAGCTGCAGTGCATCGGTTAACTGATATTCACCTTTTGTTCGGATATTATTGTCAATCAAATTGCACAGGCTATCAATCAGTGCTTTTGAGTTGGATATATAATAAAGTCCAACCAATGCTAATTTTGAAATTATTGTTGTTGGCTTCTCAACTAATTTTTGAATATAGCCATTCTCAACAAATGCAACTCCGAATCTTCTTGGGTCATCAACTTCTTTTACACCAAGCGAAGAAATTTTCTTTGTGAAAACATTTTCAAGGTTTACATCAAATATTGTATCGCCAAGAATTATAAATATTTCGTCATCATCAAAAGTTGGAATCGCAGAATAAATTGCATGACCAAGTCCAAGCATTTCACTCTGAATTACAAAATCAGCCTGAAGCGATGGATATTCATTTCGTATATATGCTTCAATTTTTTCACCAAGATGACCGATTACAAATGTTGCTTTGGTAATATTTGAAAGGAGGAGTTTATCAATAATATGCCCTAAAATCGGCTTCCCGCCGACATTTAATAAAACCTTAGGAGTAGAATGAGTATGTGGTTTTAATCTTGTTCCAAATCCTGCAACAGGAATTATAGCTCTCATATTTAAAACCTTTTTAATATATTGGTTGCAAATTTATTTATTTCCTTATCTTATTCCAAAGATAGATTAATTTGTCGTTGCTAATTATAAATAACTAAACAGAGTAAATATGAAAATTAAAAACCGAATCACAGAATTATTTGAAATAGAATTTCCGATTATTCAGGCAGGAATGGTTTGGGTTAGCGGATGGAAATTGGCTTCGGCAGTTTCAAACTGCGGCGGACTCGGATTAATCGGTGCCGGATCAATGAAGCCGGATTTACTGGTTGAACACATTCAAAAGTGCCGCAATGCCACTTCGAAAAATTTTGGTGTAAATATTCCATTGCTTAGGAAAGATGCCGAAGAATTAATTGATGTTGTCATTCATGAAAAAGTAAAAGTTGTTTTCACTTCTGCAGGTCATCCAGGGAAATTTATTGAAAAACTAAAAGCTAATAAAATCAAAGTTGTTCATGTTGTTTCAAATGTCAGTCAGGGTATGAAAGCTGAGTCGGTTGGCTGTGATGGAATTGTCGGAGAAGGTGTTGAAGCAGGCGGACACAATGGCAAAGATGAATTGACTACATTTTGTTTAATTCCGCAACTTGCAGAAAATATTTCCGTTCCGGTTATTGCTGCAGGCGGAATTGCTTCAGGAAAGGGAATTCTTGCAGCACTTTCGCTTGGAGCAGAAGCGGTTCAGATTGGAACTTTATTTGCATCATCAATTGAATCTTCCGCAAATCAATCTTATAAAGCATCTATAGTTAAATCAAATGACCGCGATACAATTTTACTTTTAAGAAAACTTGGACCAACAAGGATGCTAAAAAATTTATGGACAAAAACTGCAGAACAGTACGAATTGAACGGTGCTGATGAAACGGAACTTAAAAATCTGGTAGGAGAAAAGCGGGAAAGACTTGGAATTTTTGAGGGTGATACTGAAAACGGAATGCTTGAAGCCGGACAGTGTGCGGGATTGATAAACAGTATCGATTCGGTTGAAAAAATTTTCAAAAAATTAATTTTTGATTTTGATTCTCAGCTAAACCACTTAAAAAATCTTTCTTAAAATTAAACTTTTTATCGCAACAAGTCGTTTATCAGAAAAAACAAAGGTGACTTGTGTACAATTTTCTATTGACTATTCATATTATTGCAGCCGGAATTTGGCTGACAAATTTTATCTTTTCAGGATTAATAAACAATCAACTCGAAGGGAAAAATCTTAAAGAAAATTTATCTCTTGTAAAATTTTATCTTCGGTATTCCAACATTCTTGGGATGGTTGGTTCTTTATTGATATTGTTTACCGGAGTTTTTCTTGTTATTTCAAGTTCTCATTTTGGCTTCTTCACAATGAAAGCTAATCACTGGCTTACAACAAAGCAGATAATTATGGTTGTTATTTTATTGCTCACTTTTATTTCGCTTATTCCAAAAGCAAAAAAATTAAAAGCTCTGCTATCCGGAAGTTCATTAACCGATGGACAGACAGAATTGAAAGCTTTCAACAAAATTAATTTTATACTGAACGTGCTTGTGCTGATAAATTTTCTGTTTGCTTTGTCACACAGATTAATGGGTTGATATTTTTTTGATTTGTTTTTTGTTTCATAAAAAGTGAACTTTGCACAAATAAAATGAGTGTTGATTGCAAAAAAAAATTTTTTTACTCGGCTCGTCCGGTTCAATTGGTGTAAATACATTAAAAGTTGTACGCAACTTTAAAGATGAATTTAAGATAACCGGTCTTTCCGTAAAAACAAATTACAAATTACTTCTTGAACAGGCTAAAGAATTTCATCCCGAATTTGTGATAATTGGAAATCAAAAAGCTGCAGACCAAATTAAAAATCATCTTCCAATAAACACAAAATTACTTGTCGGACACAATGGATTAGTTGAAGCAGCAAAAATTTTGGACTATGACATTATGGTTTCCGCTCTTGTCGGATTTGCGGGACTTTCACCTACAATCGAAGCTATAAAAAGAAATAAGAGAATTGCACTTGCTAACAAGGAAACACTCGTTGTGGCGGGTGAAATAATAAATAAATTATTGGATGAATATAAATCCGAAATTATTCCGGTTGATTCAGAACATTCAGCAATTTTTCAATGCCTGAATGGCGAACAGAATAAATCCGTAAAGCGAATAATTCTTACTGCTTCCGGAGGTCCTTTTTTCAATAAACCGGCTGAAGAATTAAAAAATGTAACAGTGCAGGATGCTTTGAACCATCCGACTTGGTCAATGGGAAATAAAATCACAATCGACTCTGCAACTATGATGAATAAAGGGCTTGAAGTGATTGAAGCAAAATGGTTGTTCAAAGTTTCTGAGAAAAAAATTGATGTGATTATTCATCCGCAATCAATAATACATTCTATGGTGGAATTTGATGATTGTTCAATCAAAGCACAATTAAGTAAGCCGGATATGAAAATACCAATTCAGTACGCTTTAACTTATCCGCAAAGATTAAACAGTAGCTTTGTTGAAACGGATTTAATAAAAATTGGGCAGTTGACGTTTTTTAATCCGGATTTTAATAAATTTAGATGTCTGAAATTAGCTTTTGAGGTTATTCAAGCCGGGGGAATTTCTCCTTGTATAATGAATGCAGCAAATGAAATTGCAGTTGCTAGGTTTTTGAACAATGAGATTGGTTTTCTTCAAATTCCGGAAGTAATTGAAAAATCTCTTGAAAAATTTGAAAATAATATTTCTCCTAATTTAGACGATATT
>PFVB01000028.1:0-802 GCA_002790395.1 Ignavibacteriales bacterium CG_4_9_14_3_um_filter_34_10
TGATGAAGTGGAAAAATATCTTGAAAACGGTGAAGTTACTTTAGCCATTGTAATTGAAAATAAATTCGAAAAGAATATTTCCACAAATCGAACTGCAAAAGTTCAAGTTATTTTTGATGGAAGCGATGGGAACAAAGCCTCGGTTGCTGCTGGTTATGTTACAAATATCTTTTCGGATTATTCGAAGCAGATTCTGATTGATCTACAAAACAAAGCCGGACAAAAAAGAACATTAATTAGTAATGTAGAAGCTGAGATTCGTGCCTGGTTCAATCCAACACTAAAAACAAGAAATTTTATGATCCCCGGAATTATCGGTATGCTGCTTTCAATTATCACTTTGATTCTAACTTCGCTTGCGATTGTAAAAGAAAAAGAAATCGGCACACTTGAACAGATTATTGTAACTCCGATTAAACCTTATGAATTAATTATCGGGAAAGCAATTCCGTTTGCTGCAATGGGTTTTATTGTTGTTTCTATTATTCTTTCTGTAATGACTTTCGGATTTAATATTCCAATAAAAGGAAGCATTCCCTTTCTCTTTTTGTCTTCTGCAGTTTATATCTTATCAACTTTGGGACTCGGAATTTTTGTCTCAACAGTGTCAAAAACTCAGCAACAAGCAATGATGATAGCAGTTTTTGTTGTTATGATGCCGATGGTATTTCTATCGGGATTTGCTTTCCCTATTGAAAATATGCCTGCTATAATTCAGTATATCACATATATAATTCCACTGAGATATTTTATGACAATTATCCGCGGAGTAATTTTAAAAGGAATCGGATTTACTGAACTT
>PFVB01000028.1:817-25501 GCA_002790395.1 Ignavibacteriales bacterium CG_4_9_14_3_um_filter_34_10
GATAATGTTTGTCATGGGAATTGTCCTATTGGTTGCAAGTTCACTTCGCTTCAAGAAAAACCTTGATTGATTGTTGGCATTAGAAAATGTTTTTGAAAGGTAAAACAATTTTATTCAATCAGTGGTATTTCTTAATTAAATTTGCGCATCGAATTTTCCCAAAAAAGGATTTGTAATGAAACGATTTACCATATTATTTATTCTTGTTTATACTCAACTGATTTTTTCACAGACTTCAAGTTTGTACATTCCGCTTGATATAAAGAAAGCCTATGAAAATGGCACACGATCCTATGATGGCAAGCCGGGAACAAATTATTGGCAAAACCGAGCTGAGTATAAAATTGATGCCGAATTGTTGCCTGATTCTTCAAAGCTGTTTGGAAAAGCTTTAATCAAGTACTTCAACAATAGTCCGGATACATTAAAGAAATTAACAATTCGTCTTTATCAAAACATTACTCAAAAGGGTGCGCCGCGTGATTGGTTTTTGGGAAATGTGGAACTTCACAATGGTGTAAATATTTCAAAATTGAAAATTGATGATGATTCGATAGATGTTAAAAATCCGAAAGTTATCGGGATGTCCGCAACAAATATGTTTGTGAAGCTTACTCAGCCATTAGCTCCAATGTCAGAAATTAATGTTGAAATTAATTGGGATTTCAATATTCCTAAAATTGTACGCGTAAGAATGGGCAATTATAAAGACGGTGAGTTTTTTGTTTCTTATTGGTATCCGCAAATATCTGTTTATGATGATATTGACAAATGGGATGATCTCGGTTATACGGGTGGTGTAGAGTTTTATAATGATTTTAATAATTATGATTTTAATATTAAACTGCCGGGAAAATATATCGTTTGGGCAACCGGCGAATTACAAAATTCACAAGAAGTATTTAAGCCAACAATAATGGAGCGAATTGCTTCTGCAAAACTTTCCGATGAAGTTGTTTATGTAATTACAGAAGATGATTATAAAAACAATGATGTCACTATTAACAATCAATACAACACATGGCAATTTAAAGCAAGTGAGGTTACAGACATTTCATTTTGTGTAAGTGACAGTTATTTGTGGGATGCTGCAAGTGTTGAAGTTGAGCCGGGCAGACGAGTTTTAACTTCTGCAGTTTATGAAAAGGGAACTCCTAATTTTGGTGAAGCAGCTTTTTTTTCAAGAGCAACAATTGAATATATGTCGAAAGATTTACCCGGCTATCCTTATGCATATTCACATGTTACAACTTTTTGTAATAAAGAACATGGCGGCGGAATGGAAACTCCAATGATGGCAAATGATGGGGCACCGACCGACAGAGCCAATCATATCGGTTTGGTTTTCCATGAAATTTCACACACATTTTTCCCGTTCATGATGGGAACTAATGAAAGAAAATATGCATGGATGGATGAAGGCTGGGCTTCGTTTTTCCCGACCGAAGTTGTTGATAAAAACGCTCCGACTTTTGATTATTATTCCCGCAGAGTTTCATCATACGAAAGTGCTGCAGGAAAAGAATCTGAATTACCTATGATGATTTTATCGTATTCAAACAAAACGGACTTTGCAAGAACTGCATTTTATGACAGACCTTCTGTTGCTTATATGGAACTGATGAATTTGCTTGGTAAGGATTTATTCAAAAAATGTATATTTGAATATATGACCGAATGGCATGGTAAACATCCACTGCCATATGATTTCTTCTTCACTTTCAACCGTGTTTCCAGCCAGGATTTATCGTGGTTTTGGAAGCCATGGTTTTTTGAATTTGGGTATCCTGATTTATCAATTGATAAAGTTGATGCCGAGATTGGTAAAATAAGCGTAAAGATTAAGAAACTCGGAAACATTCCAACTCAGTTAAAAATAGCTCTGGAATATATTGACGGAAGCAAAGAAGAATTTGTAAAGCCAGCAAATATTTGGAAAGACAAAGATGTTTTTACTTTTGAACATGAATCACTGAAAACATTAAAGCGTGTGGTTATTGGCGACAAACATATTCCTGATGTGAACAAAGAAAACAATTCATTCGGTTTGTAAACAGATTAAAATAAAAAAACTCCTCGCAGTATTTAAAATCTGCGAAGAGTTTTTGATTTTTTTCCCCTATTAATATTAACTTCCCGTCTTAATCTTCTTCAAACAGCAGCGGTTTTAATTCTCAATTATACATCCAGCCAATACGAAAACTTTAACATAAGAATATTATTTGCTTCGGAATTCCAAAGATTATTTATGTCATCACTAAACTTTAATCGCCCTTGATTTGCAAAGTTTGTTTTATCGTGATTCCAAACAAGATAGAGTACAGAGCCTGGCAGAACTTCATATCGCAGAACGACATTTGCACGAATTGATTTGAAATTGAAATCCGGTTTGCCAAATTCAAAACTTTCTGCATTTCCGCTTCCGTCAGGATCAACAATATAAACATCCTTTGATTGATCAAACATAATTGTCGAACCATTTTTACCATAATATCTGTATTTATTTGTACCCGGTTTTGCAAATTCAGAAAAATCAGAATATTTTCCCGCACTGATTAGCGGCTGCAAATATATTTGCAAACTAAGCTGCGGAGTGAAAGTCCAGTTCAGTCTGAAATTAGCTGAAAGAGTTTTCTGTATCATGTGTCCGAACACATATCTTTTTCCGTATGTTGCTGTTGCTGTTTCATCATCAAACTTTCCAATCCACTGATATTCGTAATCGTTCGATTCAAACACAGGCATAAAACCAAAATTTATTTGTGAGTTTGGTTTCCATTCAATTCCGATTCCCAAACTTGTTTCGCTTCCGCCTTTATTCATATCGAAAGAAGCAACTTCGATTTCACCAATGATTTTTTCTCTGCCATCTGTGCGAAATCTTAACTGTCCACCATATATTCCAAAGTCCTTTGACAGTGGGCCGCCTCTCATTTTTCCGGCGGAGTAAGCTTCAAAATTGTAATTCGCCTGAATATTGAAATTATAATAATTCTGAAATGTACCGGAAAAAAAAGACATCAAACCGTTACTGAGAATATTTCCGTCAAAATTATATGTGCGGAAATGAGCCATGTATAATTGTTTGTTTCTGAATATTCCATCGGGTTCGTACCATCGGTAACCGAGAACAAGATGAGAATTTATTCGATCAGCAGCCCATTGAAATCCAAGATCATTATATTCAAATGTTGGCGAAGCCAATCCAATTGCCGTGTTGATATAAAAATTGCCTTTTTGTTTATTCAGCATAATCCTGCTGAACCATCCTGCCATTGAAGTTAAATTGGTGTCAAGTTTTGCATAACTGGCATCGGGTCTTTGAAAATATCTGTATGACATTCTCTGTTTAATTTCCATTGCTTCTTTTGAACCGGAAACATAACTGCCAACAAACGAACCGTTTACAACATAGGTATCTTCTTCATCCAGCGTTGTCCACCCATCAACACCAAACGAGTACGCCTGATCTACCAAAGATGATTTCAAATCCGCCTGCTGCAAATCGCGGTTAACAGTAGTCAGAATAAATCCAATTGAATGTCTTCCTTCGTTAAACTCTTTTTTAGCACGAAAAACTCCGTAATGTGTAAACGGTTCAACTTCCTTTTCAAAATTTTTATTGTTTAATTTATAATCTGTAAAAGTTCTTTCTGTAAAAGCCGAGACAGCACCGAGCGTCCATGAGTCACCAATTTTCCCTGTTAACTTTGCCGCACCAAGAATTCTTGTTTCCTTTGGATAGTCAGCGTAATCATAATTATCAACATATCCCTGCGGACTTCTTCCGATTCTTCTTGTATAAAAAAGTTCGGGATTACCGAAGTTAAATCCCCAATTGTTATTGGCTCCGCCAACTCCAAAAATAAAATTTGTGGAACCTTCAATAAAAAAGGGTCTCTTTTCCTGATAGTAAGTTTCAAATGCACTTAAATTTATTACTGCCGGGTCAACTTCAACCTGGCCAAAATCAGGATTGATTGTCAAATCCAGATTCATATTCGAACCAAGTCCAAGTTTAAAATCTCCGCCAAAGGAAGTGCGGTATTGATTTGATTTGTAAAAAGGATCATTTTTATCATGAACAAGATACTGTGCTTTTTGAACAACATACGGAAGAGCTTCGATTCTTGTTTTTGGTTTGATGTCTTTTAATCCTTCGAGAGTTGCGAACCTTGAAACAAAACCGCTTTCATTTTTGGGAACCATAACAAACCATGTGTTTTCATTTAGTCTTTTCAAATCTCTGTTAAAATTAATTCCCCATTTCATATCATCAGATTCATTAAATCTAAGTTGCGAAAAGGGAATTTTTATTTCACACGTCCAGCCTTCATTATCAATATTTGCTTTTGCTTCCCAAATTCCATCCCACGAATTATCATCCCAGCTGTCATTGAATAATATTCCGTCTGCAATTGACCCGCCGGCATTAACAGCAAAATAATATCCGTTCCTTCTGTCAAGGAATGGATCAATGTAAATAAAGAGCCAGTCTGACTGACTCATATTATCTCTTCTCATAAGGCTTGCATCAATTAATTCTGGTTTTGAATCTTTCATTTTTGCAGACAAATAAAGATTGTCATCATCATAAAAAACCCAAACCAGAGTCGATTCTGTTGCAGGCTTTCCTTCTTCAGGGTCTCTTTGTGTGAAATCATTTGCTGGAGCAAATAAATTATAAATGTTTTCGGTCAGTTTTCCGTCAACTTTCAAACCTTCGACGGTTTTATGTGCGGTTACAATTTTATTCCGCGATTCAAATTTGCTTACGTCAGCAAAAAGTGAAATTACAGAGACAAAAAAAATAAAAATGGCTTGCTTCATTAATAATTCCTTTTTTTTGTTTCTTTAGACTTTTCAGAGAGAAGAAAGTTTTAAGAGTTGCGAAATTTAATTTTGGAATTGTTATTAGTTTATATTACAGGAAAATTTCTGAATGAATTTTAATAATTCAGTATTTGAAACCAGGGAAGATTGTTCCGGATAAAATTATTTGACTGAATCAACAGTCAGCTTTTCTATTAACTCACCTGTTGAGTTGATTATGACAGCATTAATTTCATTCAGAACTTTGGAATATGACTGAGTACCTCTGCCGCCAACAAGAATTTTTACTTCATGCGTAATTAAAATTCTGAGTCTTTTCAATTGTTCTTCAAGATGTGAATCATCGAGAGGGTAAACAATGCTTAACGAAATAAACTTTGCATTTATCCTTCTGACAGCCGATGCAATTTCTTCAGCAGGCAGATTTGGTCCAAGATAAATAATTGACCAGCCTTCAAAAGAAGCTACGCAAGCCGATATTAATGCGCCAAGTTCGTGCAACTGTCCTGATGGAGTGGTTACTACAATTTTAGGTGCGCTTTCATTTGGGTGTGAATTTTTAATAATGTTTAAGAGAAAATTTTTTATAATAGAAGATGAAAAGTGTTCGTGGGATATTCTCATATCACCAGATTTCCACATCTCACCTATTTTGTAAATTAACGGAACAATCAGTTTATCCATTAAATGTAACTGGCTAAGTTCAACCGAAGCTTTAAGAAAAGTTTTTTCCAATTTATTTGGATTCATATCAAAAATATCAGACAAACTTTCCTGCAAAAAAAAGTTTTCCGTATTTGAAGAATTGTGTTTTGAAATTTTCTGTCTGTTAAGCAGTTCTGAAATTTTCTCGCTGCTGAAATTTGAAATTCTGCTTATTGTATAACCTTTTTGAGTAGCTTCTTTTAAAAGACGCAACTTTTCCACATCTTCATCAGTGTATAGTCTTCTGTTGGTATTTGTCCTTTGTGGCTTGACGACCGCATATCTGTTTTCCATGCTCTGATTAAAAGCGTGCTTAAACCCGTTTTTTCTGAAACCTGTTTTATTTCGTATAAGTGATTTTCCATTTTCCGTCTAATACTTGTATAGGTAACACGATGAAATTAAGAAAAACTCCAAATAATTTAAATTAAATTATTTTCTTCTTTAAATTGGGGGACTTTTTATGCTATACGAAAGTTATACGGATAAATTATACAAAATTTAACTGAGAGTTAAAAAATGGCAGAAATAATAACAATCAGACCAAAAAACTATACAGAGTTTAACGATTCAGTAATTCCTCACAGAGATGCTTTATATAATTTTGCACTCAAAATGACAAGGGATGAAGACGATGCTCAGGATTTACTTCAGGAAACTTTGTTAAAAGCTTACAGATTTTTTGATAAGTTTGAGAAAGGCACAAATATTAAAGCGTGGTTATTTATGATTCTGAAAAACACCTTTATTAATATGTACAGAAAAACAAGCCGCCAGCCACAGCAAGTTGATTATGAAGACGTTCAGAATTTTTATGAAAACATCAAAGCGGATGAAATTGCTTTCGAACACTCCGAAGAAGATGTATTCAGCAAGACAATGGACGATGAAGTAACAAATGCAATTTCAACTTTACAGGAAGATTACAGAACAGTAATTATTTTAAGCGATATTGAAGGTTACAGTTACGAGGAGATTGCTGAATTTATTGATACGCCCGTTGGCACAGTCAGATCAAGATTGCACAGAGCAAGAAAAATGCTTTACACAAAATTATATAATTATGCGAAAGACAAAGGTTACGTAAAATCCAACAATGTAGCTTTGGCAATTGCTTAGTTATTTATAAAACAAGGATAAATCACCCGCACCTTCGCGGATTATCTCGACCTGCTCTTTGCTTAAATCAACAATGCTTGAAGTATTCCCGTTTAGAATTCCAACTGAAAGCATTAAATCTACTTGTGAATTAAATTTTGCCTGCATTTCCATTGGTTCAAAAACCAATTCGCCTTTTCTTGTCGTAACGCTTGTGCTTACAATCGGGCTTCCTAATTCTTTTGCAATGGTTAGAGCAATCTGATGATCAGGAATTCTGATTCCGACTGTTTTTCTTTTTGTCCAAAGTTTTTTTGGCACTTCCTTGGCTGCCGGTAATACAAACGTATATGGGCCTGGAAGAAGTTTTTTCATAACTTTATATGCATAATCAGAAACACGGGCGTATTTCGAAATGTCCTTAAAGTCAGGAATAATAAAGCTGAAAAGTTTTGTCCCCGCTTCATTCTTAATCATGTAAATTCTATCCAAAGCATCTTTTGAATAAATGCTGCAGCCTAATCCATAAACTGTATCCGTCGGATAAATAATTACTCCGCCATCTTTTAAAACTTCAACGGCTTTGTTAATATACCGAATCTGCGGTGTCACAGGATGTAATTCGTAAAATTCCATAAAAACTCCGAGTAAAAAATATCATGAATTCAATTTCACAGTGATTTTAATTAAATGTGATAATTAATTCACTTAAAAATACATCTGCTGTTATGAATTATAAAATTTTTTTTTGAAATTTCTGCTAATTGATTTTACTTTTATTTTTTTTAGTTATGGTTTTATACATAAAAGGATTTTTATGTTTACAAAAAAAATATCAAAGCAGGTTGTTCTTCTCGGATTGGTAAGTTTTTTTACCGACTTTGCAAGTGAAATGCTTTATCCGGTTACTCCAATATTTTTAACTTCTGTGCTTGGCGCTTCAATGTCGCTTGTCGGTTTGATTGAAGGTTTTGCAGAAATAACAGCAGGTTTTTTGAAAGGATATTTTGGGAGTCTTTCGGATAAAATCGGAAAACGCTCGGTGTTTGTTGTTGCTGGTTATAGTCTTTCGGGCATTGTAAAATCTCTTCCGGGAATATTGGCAACAATTCCTGTGGTAATATTTTCACGGATTGGAGACAGAATCGGCAAAGGAATCAGAACAGCTCCGCGGGATGCACTTTTGGCAAGCTATGCCGGCGAAAATTCTGGTGCGGTTTTTGGATTTCACAGAAGTATGGACACGTTCGGTGCGGTAGTCGGACCGCTGGCAGCATTGATTTTATTGCATTTTATTCCGAATGGATACAAGGCAATTTACCTGCTTGCTTTAATTCCTTCTTTTCTGGCAATCGGATTTACCTTTATAGTTAAAGATCAAGTAGGGAGAAAAAAATCATCGCGGAAATTATATTCCGATTTTTTCAAATCAGCACCGAAGGAATATAAAGTTCTGCTTGTTTTGTTTACTTTGTTTTCCTTTGTAAACAGCAGCGATGTGTTTCTGATTCTGAAGTCAAAGGAAATAACATTGTCGGATACAACCGCAATACTCGGATATGTTTTTTATAATTTTATTTATGCCACTGTTTCATATCCGATTGGTTTGTTAGCCGATAAATTCGGAAAGAAAAATTTATTGATTTTTGGTATGATTATTTTTTCAGTTGTTTATTTTGGGTTTGCTACATTAAATTCAAAATTGGTTTTGTGGCTGCTGTTTTCGTTATATGGAATTTATGCTGCTTCAACAGAAGGAGTTACAAAAGCATGGATTTCTGACATTATTCCCGATGAATTCCGTGGCTCGGCTATCGGATTATTGACTGCATTTTCGAGTTTTGCAATTATGTTTGGCTCAATATTTACTGGGCTTCTATGGGATAATTTTGGTTCGGCTGTCCCGTTTTATATTTCTTCTGCAGTCAGTCTTTTAATTGCATTGATTCTTGTTTTCAGGCAATAAATATTTTCCGTTTGTTTGGTATATTTCAAATAAATTATTTCAGGTGAATTGATGAAAAAAATTATTCTGCTATTTGCAATTGCACTTCAAAGTGTTTTCGCTCAACCCTATTTTGAAAAAGACGGCGAAATTTATCTTAAAGATAAAATTGTAATTAAAATAAAAAGTGAATTTGCTCAAACAGGTTTATTCAAAACTACTTTGGAAAATTTGCTTTCGGATAAATTCGGTGTTCAAATTCAGTCAATAAAAAATGCTGTAAAGACAAAAGACTTTTCAAGTGAACTGAGCAACATTAAAATTCTCGAATTTTCATCTGCTACTGATATCTTTAGTATCATTCCTAAAATAGCAAAGATGAAAGAAGTTGCATGGGCAGAGCCATATTATTTATCAAGAATTGATTTAACACCAAACGACCCGAGTTTTTCAAATCAATATTCACTGAAAAAAATCAATGCAGAAAGTGCATGGAATATTTCAACTGGTTCTCCTGATGTTGTAATCGGAATTGTTGATACAGGTGTTGACTGGGATCATCCTGATCTTGCCGCAAACATTTGGATAAATCAGGCAGAAGCAAATGGAATTACCGGCGTTGATGATGATAACAATGGATATGTTGATGATATTCACGGCTGGGATTTTGGAGGCTCGACCGGAATTCCTGATAATAATCCAATGGAAGACAGAGCCGACCATGGGACTCATGTTGCTGGAATTGCTGGCGCAGTAACAAACAACAATATTGGTATTGCTTCGATTGGTTTTAATTGCAAAATTATGCCGGTGAAAGTTGCTCAGGAAAATCTAAGAGACGAATTTGGCAGAGCTTTGATTTCTTATGGATATGATGGAATTGTTTACGCAGTTGATAATGGTGCAAAAGTAATTAATTGTTCATGGGGAAGTTATTCTTTCTCACAGTTTGGTCAGGAAATTATTGATTACGCAACATCAAATGGTGCTTTGGTTGTAGCTGCAACAGGCAATGAAAATCGGGATAAAATCATCTATCCTGCAAACTATAACGGTGCTTTGTCAGTGGGTTATTCCAATAGTCTGGATGGAAAAGACGGAAGTTCAAATTACGGTTATGATGTTGATCTTTTTGCCCCGGGAAGTTCTATTTATTCAACATGGATGAATGATTCATACACTTATTTAAACGGAAGTTCGATGGCTTCTCCTTTGGTTGCAGGACTTGCAGGATTGGTTACGAGTGCTTTTCCAAATATAACTCCATTGCAGGTTGCAGAGATTATCCGATCAAATTGCGACGACATTTATTCACAAAATGCGGGCTATGAATATCTTCTTGGTGCCGGCAGAGTGAATGCTTTTAAGTCTTTGAGTAACGGCTTGAATTCTGTTTCGATAAGATTTGATAATGCTGAATTTGTTGAAATCGGTGATAACGACGGAACTTTTGAAAACAATGAATCAATAAATGTTATTTTTAATCTCACTAACTTTTTAAGTTCGTCTGCAAATATTACTCTGTCACTTTATTCTAATTCAAATTATGTGGAAATACCAACGTCATCAAAGCAGATTTCTTCAAAAAATACTTTGGAAAATTTTGCCGAGTCATTTCAGGTAAATATAAAAAGTACGGTTCCATACAATCACGAAGTCAGATTTCGACTTGAATTCAACGATGGTAATTTTCATGGATTCCAGTGGACAAAGCCGATTATAATCAATCCGCTTTATGCCACACATTCTGCCGGAAAAATTAAAACAACAATTACCAGCAAGGGAAATATTGGATTTAATGATTATCCTTCAAATCAGCAGGGAGATGGATTTATTTTTGAAAATGGTAATAATTTGCTTTTTGAAGGCGGATTAATTTATGGCAATGCTGCCGATAAAATTTTTAGTTGTGTTCGTTCTTCTAATGCCGATATGCAATCCAATAGTTTTACAATGCAAAATCCATTTGTAATTGTTTCGCCGGGAAATAAAGCAGATGAACAAGGATTGGGAATTTTCCATGACTTAAACAATCAGAATTCACTTGGAATAGTAACAACACTCACGACTTACGAATTCATAGAAAGTCCGAATAATAATTTTATAATTCTTCATTATAAATTCAGCAATAATTCTCAGGCTACAATTTCCAATTTTTTTGCGGGCTTGTATTTTGACTGGGATATGGACGAATCCGATTATGCCGATAATGTTGCGGCTTTTGATGATACGGGCAATTTCGGGTATGTATTTAATTCAAACGGAGAACCGATAAAAACAAAAATTGCTCTGGCTGTTTTATCTTCTGATAATATTGGTTTTTATGGAATTCATAACAATGGCGAAGACGGTGGATTTGGTGTTTACGATGGTTTTACAGATTCTGAAAAATGGCTTGCGATAACAAATGGTCTTGGTAAACCACAAGCAGGACCTTATGATATCTCATGTGTTGTTTCTTCAGGTCCATATGATATTCCATCAGGAAACTCTCTTGATGTTGCATTTGCAATTGTCGCTTCAGACAGTTTGGAATTATTAAGAAATGCTGTTGCAAACAGTAAAATCAAATACAATGAAATCATTACAGATATTAAAGAGCAAAAGAATTTTCCGCAAAAATTTTTTCTTGAACAGAATTATCCGAATCCGTTTAATCCTTCAACAACAATACAATATTCCATTCCCAGTAGCACAGAATACTATTCTGTGCTACAAAACGTAACTCTGAAAGTTTACGATATTTTGGGAAATGAAGTTGCAACACTTGTAAATGAACATAAACCGGCGGGAGTGTATAATGTACAATTTATAATGAATAATCTAAGTTCGGGAGTTTATTTTTATACATTAAAAGCAGGTTCATTTACAGAAACGAAGAAAATGCTCCTCCTTCACTGAAGTTTACCGACCGAAATGAAATGCAGGTTGGTTACGGAGGACAGGTCCTCCTTCACTGAAGTTTACCGACCGGAATGAAATGCAGGTTAGCATAAGAGGATAAATAGAGCGCAGATAGTTATGATCTTTTATGATTTGTTATGATAAAAAAATCATAAAGAATCATAATCATCTGTGTTCTATTAATGTCTAAACATTTTTCGCTAATAAAAATTATTGATTTGTTTTCATTATTTTTGACTTAAGAAAAGGAGAATTTATGGAAACAAAAAAATATAAAATATCAGGCATGAGCTGCCAGCATTGTGTTATGGCTATTAACAAGGAACTTCAAAAATTGCAGATCGAAGACAAAAAAACAGAAATTGGCTCTGCAGAAATTACCTTTGATGAACAAAAATTAACTGAAAAAGAAATTATATCAGCCATCGAAGAAGCCGGCTACAAAGTTATTAACTAAAAATGGGAAAGAAATTTTTGCTGCCTGTTGAGGGAATGACTTGTGCAAGCTGCGTTACACGTGTTGAAAAAATAATTTCCAAAACTCAGGGAATCAAAAACGTTTCGGTTAATTTTGCAAACGAAAAAGTGTCTTTCGAAGCAGAAAATACAGACATCGACTTAAATTCAATTGCAAAAGAACTAAATGAATACGGCTATAAATTAAAAGTTGAATCCGCTTTCAAGACCAACTATAATTCAAGCGAAACGAAAGATGAGTATTATCACGAATTGAAAAAAGATTTTACAATCTCATTGTTTTTTACAATCCCTGTTTTTCTTATAAGCATGTTGATTGACCTTCAATGGTTTCAGTCGGTTTGGTTTTTCAGTATTGAGCAGACACAAAAAATTCTCTTTATTCTGACAACTCCTGTAATATTTATATCAGGCAGAAGGTTTTATTCGGTTGCATGGAATAATATCAGACATTTCTCTGCGGAGATGAACACGCTTGTGGCAATTGGAACTGCCTCTGCGTATGGTTATAGTTCATTTGTTATTTTATTTCCGGAATCTTTTAATCATCATTCAGGGCATGTTTATTTTGAAACAGCGGCTGTTATTGTAACATTAATATTGATGGGCAGAATACTGGAAAATAGGGCTAAAATAAAATCATCTTCAGCCATTCAGGAATTAATAAAACTAAAGCCAAGTACAGCAAGGCTTTTGGTTGATGGAAATGAAACTGAAGTTGATATTAAAGAATTGATCACCGGTCAAACTGTGATTATAAAGCCGGGAGATAAAATTCCTGCTGATGGAATTATTGTTATCGGAAACTCAACTATTGATGAATCGATGCTGACGGGTGAAAGCATTCCTGTCGAAAAATCAAATGGTGATAAAGTTTTTGCAGCTACGATTAATTTGTCTGGCTCTTTCAACTTCAGAATCACTGCCACAGAAACAAATTCTGTTTTGGGACAGATAATAAAAATGGTTGAAGATGCTCAGGGTACAAAAGCTCCGATTCAAAAACTTGCTGATAAAATTGCAGGAATTTTTGTGCCAATTGTGATATTGATTTCCATACTAACTTTAATTTCATGGTTGATTTTATTTCCCGAATCCGGATTGAGCAATGCTTTGGTTCAGTTTATTGCAGTGTTGATTGTTGCGTGTCCGTGTGCACTTGGCTTAGCTACTCCTACGGCGATAATGGTTGGAACCGGACTGGGTGCAAAGCATGGGATATTAATTCGTGACGGTGAAAATCTTGAAATAGCGAGCAGAATTTCAAGGGTTGTTTTTGATAAAACAGGAACAATTACTGAAGGGGTTTCATTTGTGACGGATATAAAATTGTTTGGCGTGGATGAAGAATTTTTATTGAAAATTGCAGCATCAGTTGAAACTAAATCAGAGCATCCGATTGCAAAAGCAATTTTAAATTATGCAAAAAACAAAAACATACAGTTGTCTGAAATAAATAATTTTCAGGCTTTATCAGGGTTTGGAATTCAGGCGACAATTGATAACAATCCGGTGTTGATTGGAAACAGAAAACTGATGAACGAATTTTCTATTGATATTTCTGTGGCTGAATCACAAATTGAAGATTTAGAAAATCAGTCTAAAACATGCTTGTTTGTAGCATATAACAACTCTTTAACCGGCATAATTGCAGTTGCTGATAAAATCAAACAAACTTCATTGGAAGCAGTGTCAAAACTTTCTAAGATTGGGATAAAAGCTACAATGCTTTCCGGTGATAATAGAAAAACAGTTGAAAAAGTGGCGGCTGAAGTTGGCATTAAAGATTATTATTCTGAATTAACTCCGTCGGAAAAATTAAATCATATTAAAAAGTTTCAAAGCAACAAAGAAATTGTTGCAATGGTTGGAGATGGAATTAATGATGCTCCGGCTTTAATGCAGGCGGATATCGGAATATCAATTGGCAACGGAACTGATGTGGCGATTGAATCATCGGGCATTACTTTGGTAAAAGGGGATTTGCTCGGAGTTGTAAAGGCAATTAATCTTTCGAAGAATACTATCAGAACGATTAAAGAAAATTTGTTTTGGGCATTTATCTATAATATAATCGGAATTCCTTTGGCGGCTTTTGGTTTGCTGAATCCAATGATTGCTGCACTTGCCATGTCTTTGAGCTCGGTTAGTGTAGTAACAAATTCACTGCGATTACGAAAAGCTAAAATTTAATTTTTTGCCTTGCGGATTTTTTTTATTGTATCTTCCACAAATTCCTTGTTCCAGTCAGGAAAACTGTTTTGCAAATCGGCGAGCCATTTTTCTGCTTCTTCGTAATCTTTTCCGTCAAAATATTCCATTGCCTGACCAAATTTATAGCCTGCAGTTCCATAAAGACTGGAAATTTCAATTTCTAATGAACGAACCTCATTTCGCAATTCCTGATTTTCCTTTATTTGGTTTGTGCATGAGGATAAAACGAATAATAATATTGGGAAAATTATAATCTTCATAAAAACTTTTGAATCCTTTTTTAATGATAGAAATCTCATGGTAAATTTACTCAAAGTATAAAATGGAATTCCACAAATAATTGGATAAATTTCCTTTCAAAAGGTTTGTCTAAAAATTCAAAATATGAAAATTGATGTTTTTTTAATACTTTTCGACCCAAAATTTTATTTATAAAAATGAATTTAATTCAATTAACAGATCGCGAAAAAGACATACTGCAATATGTAATTCAGCAGTTTATTCTATCTGCCAATCCGGTGGGTTCAAGGAATATTTCCAAAAAATATAACTTGGGCTTATCGCCTGCAACAATTAGAAATATTATGGCAGACCTTGAAGATTCTGGCTTGTTACAGCATCCCCATACCTCTGCCGGAAGGATTCCTACAGACAGAGGATATAGATTTTATGTCGATCAATTGATGCAGCCATCTCCTCTTGTTGATTCTCAGAAAGAAAAAATTGAATCGTTCCTTGAAAATGTTTATTCCGAACCACTTGAATTATTGACGATAACATCCACAATTTTGTCTGAACTTACTAATCAACTTGCATTTGTTACTTATCCGCAAATTGATAAAGCAGTTCTGGAAAAAATTCAGTTGGTCAAGCTTTCCTCTTTGCGTTTATTGGTTGTGGTGGCAATCAAAAAAGGAATAGTAAAAACTATTACACTTGAGATTAATTCAAAAATCGAATCTTCAAAAATTAGTTTTATTGAACATGTATTGAATGCACGATTGACGGGATTAAGATTAGCCGAAATTCGCAAATCATTCATGGAAAGATTAAAAGATATCGACAAAGAAGAATTAAAGCCAATAATTAGAATTTTCTTTGATTCGATTGATAAAATATTTTCTGAAGATAAACAGAGAAGCACTCCTATTGTAACCGGTGCTTCAAACGTTATTAGGCAGCCGGAATTTGAAAATCCCGAAAACATGCAGGGGATTATTGAATTAATAGAAAGCAAAGATATAATAGTTCATTTGCTTGAAAATAAAAATATTCTCAACAAAGATTTAACAATATCTATTGGAAGCGAGAACGATAATAAGAATTATTCCGAGTATTCTTTTATTGTTAAAGAATACAAGCTTGATGAAGCCAAGGGAACGGTTGGGATTATTGGGCCAAAACGGATGGAATATTCTAAAATTGTTTCCGCTGTTGTATTTGTAGCAGAATCTTTGGCAAAGGAATTTAGGAAAACAAGTTTATAAAAAGAAAGGAAAGATAAATATGAAGGATAAAAACGAATTGAAAAATGAATCAAAAGAAAAAATCGAAGAAGAAAACATACAATCTGTTTCGGAACAGGAAACTCAGGACAATACGGATGCTAATCGAGAAAAAGCAAACGAAGAACACGTTGAAAGAATAAGAGAACTTGAAGAGAAAAACAAAGAATTAAATGACAGATTATTACGCAGACTTGCTGAATTCGAAAATTATAAAAAAAGAAGTGATGCGGAAAAATTAAGCCTGCTTGAATACGCAGGAGAAAAATTAGTACTAAAAATTATTCCGGTTTATGACGATTTGCAACGCTCGCTTCTTCACATTGAAGATGAAAAAAATATACAGGCAATTAAAGACGGGCTTCAAATGGTTTTGGATAAATTCACCAAAGTGTTTGAAGAAATCGGCATAAAAAAAATGGAAACAAAAGGAAAAGAGTTTGACTTCAATTTTCATGAAGCTCTGTTGCAGCAGCCGGCAGATAATATTCCTGCAAATACGGTTATAGATGAAGTGGAACCGGGATATTTTTATAAAGATAAAGTTATTAAACATGCAAAAGTAATTGTTAGCCAAGAAGTAAATTAAAAACAAAAGGTAAAGAAGAAATGGCAAAAAGAGATTATTATGAAGTGCTGGGTGTTGGGAAAAGTGCTACTGAAGATGAAATAAAAAAAGCCTATAGAAAACTTGCAATGCAATATCATCCCGATCGAAATCCGGGCGATAAAGAATCAGAAGAAAAATTTAAAGAAGCTGCGGAAGCTTATGAGGTTCTCAGCAGTCCTGAAAAGAAAGCTAAATATGATAGATTTGGACACAGTGGACTTCATGGCGGACAGGATTATCAAGGATTTAACGATGTCAATGATATTTTCAGTCATTTTTCTGATATTTTCGGCGGCTCATCGATATTTGATGATTTCTTTGGCGGAGGCAGTTCACGCTCTCGTACAAGGCAGAGATCTACAGGAACTCCGGGTTCTGATTTAAAAATAACACTTAAACTGACGCTTGAGGAAATTGCTTCGGGAACAACAAAGAAAATTAAACTGAAGAAATATGTAACTTGCTCAATATGCGGAGGAACCGGTGCAAAAGATAACGGTTCTTTTAATACCTGTTCTGTGTGTCAAGGCACAGGGGAAGTTAAACAAGTTTCGCGATCTTTGTTTGGGCAGTTTGTTAATATTCAGCCTTGCCATAATTGCAATGGTACAGGCAAAGTGATTTCATCACCATGTTCTAATTGTCACGGTGACGGTAGAGTGAACGAGGAATCAACCGAGAAGATAAGTGTGCCGGCAGGAGTTTCGGATAACAGTTATATGTCATTGAAGAATCAAGGCAATGCGGGCAGGAATGGAGGCCCGGGAGGTGATATTATTGTTGTATTCAAAGAATTACCGCATGAATATTTTGTTCGCGAAGGGGATGATATAATTTATGATTTGTTTATCAGTTTCCCCGAAGCAGTTTTAGGGGCTGAAGTTGAAATTCCCACCTTGAATGGCAGGGCAAAATTAAAAATTGAACAGGGGGTTCAGGCAGGTACATTCTTAAAGATGCGGGAAAAAGGAATTCAGCACTTGAATAGACACGGTGCGGGAGATCAGCTTGTTAAGGTAAATATTTTTATTCCAAAAAAATTAACTCAAAAAGAAAAAGAGCTATTAAAAGAATTAGCTAAACAGCCTAATATAAAAGTTCCTCAGTAGTGTGGAGTTGAAATAAAAAGCTTAAAAGAAATAGTAAACAACGTTGGATTTACTTACTCGGAAGCTAAAGTGATTCTGTTTCTTATTGCAGCATTGAGCGTGGGAATCCTAATTGAACTCTTGAATTCCGGTGAGTTTGCTCAATCACCTAAGTTTGATTATGCAAAAATAGACAGTGCATTTAACGCAATTCAAGAAAAAATAAAAGATGATTCGGTAAAAATTCAGAATAAAAAATTTGATTATAAGCAAGAAGTTTTAGATTTTAGTACCGATAAAGCAAATGAAAATAGCAAAAAATTGGTTTCAGTAACAGAAAAGTTTGATTTGAACTCAATCAATTTTTCACAACTAATTAGTTTGCCAGGTATAGGGAAAAAAGCAGCCGAAAGTATTATTGCGTATAGAAATAAGAATGAAAAATTTAGCAGTGTTGATCAATTGTTGGAAATAAAAGGAATCGGCGAGAAAAAATTAGTTGAGCTTAAAAAATTTTTAATAATAAAATAAATTTACTCCGGAGGTAAAATGAATCTTAAATCAGAACCATGGTATATTCATGGAATACTTTATGCGATAATTTTTATTCTTGCCTATGTGCTGATTCGTGTCGCAATTATTGAGCCGTCAGACCAGCTTGAGAAAGAAAAATATTTTAAAGAAGAGGGAAGATTAAGAATGACAAATCTTAAAGAAGCCCAAATTCTTTGGCAGCAGAAAAAAGGAAAATTCACAGATAGTATTGACAGCCTTGTTAATTTTATCTCATCTGATTATGTAAAAAAAGTTAGAGCTCAGGTAGATACAATAAGTAATAAATCCAAAGACCCTTTCAAAGTATTAACATCAGGGGAATTTTTTCCTGAATCTTTATACTATTCACCAAAATCTCATAGCAGATTTATTGTTCAAATTGATACGTCAGTTGCTCGTGACACTGTTATTGACAGGACAGGAAGAATTGTCAAAATAGATTCAAGCAGAGTAATTGGAACTCGTTATGTAATCCAAAATCCTGACAGTAAAGACAAGATTGGTGATCTTTATACTGAAGCATTGAAAAACACTGCTTCGTGGGAATAATATATTATCGATGTCAGTTTTTCAGGGTCATGTCGGACTTAATTTATCCTCTGCAAAATTAGATTTGGTGGAAGTAAATTATAAAGACAAAAATTATTTTTTGGAGAATGTTGATGAAGAATATTTTAGTGAGTTTATAAGTTTTAGTGAAAAAGAAACTAAGATCATCACCATTCTCCAACAAGCATTAGATAATATTCTTATTCGAAAAAGTTTTAATTCTTCCAATGTTTCTTTTTCTCTTCCTTCAAATTTGTTCAAGGTTTTTGAAGTCCCTTTTGACAACACTTTGCATAAAAATGATTTGGCGAATCATTTGTCGTGGGAATTTTCTGTTCTTTTTCCTTCGCTGAAAAGAGAGGATTATGTTATCCGCCATTATCAATTAGAAATGAATATAAGAAAAAAAAACCTGTTGATTTTGTTTGCACTTGAAAGGAGGATAATAAACATTCTGAATAAATTTTCTGCCAGGAATAATCTTACTATGAAGTTTGTTGATGATGAGCATATTGCTTCAAGCATCGCCACAAATCTAAGTGAAATTACCAACGGAAATATTTTATCTGTTTTTATTGGTTTGCATTATTTTACAGTTTTAGTAATGAACAATAATCAGCCAGTGTATTTTAAGAAAACGTCGGTCAAATCATATGCAAATTTCGAACCGGTTTTTGTGGAGGAATATCGTCGATTAATTGATACTATTAATGAAGAAATGAAATTTGAAAAAGTTTTTTTGTTTGGCTATAAATATCCGACATCAATTATTGAAGTGCTTGAGAAAGAATTAGGAAGTGAAATTTCTTACAGCAATCCTTTCTCAGTGATTAAATCGTCAGATAAATTAAAAGAATTTCAATTAACAAAAAACAATCCTGCTGCTTTTGCCTCTGCTGCAGGAATGGCATATCGACTGTTTTAACTTATTCAAAGAAAATTTTATTCTTTACACTCAAAAGAGTTTTAAAGTCAGAAATATTATTGCCATGTATTTTCAGTCCGGTAATATTTTTTTGCTGGTCTTGTTCTATTTCAAAATATTTTTCATTGTAAGCGAAAAATTTTGAACAACCATAATCAAAAAATCTTGCTTTCATTGCACTAAGCTTCTCTTCTGTAACTTTAAAAGGGAAAGGTTGATTAAAGGTAATTCTATAACTCATTTTAATAACCTTATATTAAATTAAATCAAACGAATGGATTAATTATCTGTTCAAAGATATTTATTAAGATTAAAAAAGAAAATCATTTTTAAATAAAAATTTTTAAAATATTTGCAAACAATTAATAATTTTTTTTTATCTTTATGCAACATGAGAATAATTACAGGAAAATATAAAAGTCAGGTTATTGAATTTCCAAAATCGAAATTAGTAAGACCGACAACAGACCGAAATAAAGAGGCTATTTTTAATTCCCTCAATAACATTATTGATTTCGAGGGCATCTCTGTGTGCGATTTATATGCAGGCTCGGGTTCATTGGGACTTGAAGCGTTAAGCCGCGGTGCAGTGCTTGTGGATTTTGTAGAGATGGATTTTAAGGTTACGCAAACGCTTCAAAAAAATATTCAAAAATTAAAAGCAGAAAATTCGTGTAAAATATTTAATCGTGATTGTATTAGCTTTACATCATCAATTCCTGTCTGCAAGTATGATTTAATTCTTGCTGATCCTCCTTTTTTTAAGGATGATATTCATCAAGTGTTTTTCAATATTAAAACAAATAATTTTTTATCGGAAATTGGCACTGTAATTATTGAAAGATCAATTCAAACGCAGAAAAAAGATGAAGTCGAGTTTGGATTAAAACCATTTAAGCGTCTTGGCGACAGTTTAATTTATCTTTTTGAAATATAAAAATGGACTAAATATGAAAAGAGTAATTTATCCGGGGACTTTCGATCCTGTTACAAATGGGCACATAGATATTGTTCGCCGAGCTTCAGAACTTTTTGATGAGGTTGTAGTTACAATTGCAAAAAATCCTGGAAAGACTTGTATGTTTTCTATTAATGAACGTATTGAAATGCTTGAAGAGAGTCTGAAAGAGTTTCCAAATGTACTGGTTGATTCATTTGACGGATTGGTTGTTGATCATGCAAAACAAGTTGGTGCAATAGGAATTGTAAGAGGTCTTCGGGCGGTAAGTGATTTTGAATATGAATTTCAAATGGCATTAATGAATCGAAAACTTGCCGGAGAAATATCAACAATACTTTTAATGCCTCATGCAAGATATACTTATTTGAATTCAACTATCATCAGAAACCTCGCTGCATTTGGCGGGGATGTTGCAGAGTTTGTTCCGCTGATTGTTCAAAACAAACTAAAAGAAAGATTTATATCAAAAAAAAACCCGTCTTAAATTAAGCCGGGTTTTGATTTTTTATTTCACTTCGATAATTCTTCCGGGAGTATACGGAGCTTTTGTTTTGTCAAGTTCTGTCTCAATGTTTTTTAAGTCTGTGTTTTTGATTTCGTATAATTTTTCTATAGCAGATTTAATTTCTTCACGGAGAATTTCGTATGCTGTTTTCTGAGTTTTGGTTTCATTGGAAGTTGTATAATGTGATGAAATCATTTTATACAAACGGGAATTAAGCGGTACCTGAGCGGGTGGAATCTCTTCATCACTTGCTTTTGCCGGTTCGCCATTTAATATAAAGTCAATTGATGATAATTTATCCGAAACACTTTGGGCCTTTTTCATCAAATCAAAATTAGAACCTGAAAAATTATTAATTGTCTGTTTGATTTTTTGTGTTTTTTCATTCAGCTCTTCGAGTAATTTATTAACACCCCAAACATTTCGTGCAAGTTCATTTGCACTTTTCTGAAAAGCAACCAGTTCAGCCCGGTTTGATGCGGGTAAAGTAACATTACTGAGAGCATAAACATTAAACTCAACTGATGTGGTTGTTAAAAGTTTTTCTTCATTTCTGTAAACCAAAGACATTGCAACTTTATATTTTCCGGGCATAACCAATGATGAACTTCTCTGTTTTGCAAGCGGATCAAATTTGTTGTCTTTCAAATTTACCGGCATCAGTGATTCATATTTGCAATCCCAAATGATTTTGTTAATTCCGTTTGAAGCAGATTTTGTAACCTTTCTTACAATATTATCTGATTCATCATAAAAAGTAAAAACTAAATAAGGTTCAATTTCATTTTCTTCATTTTTAAGCTGCTCGTAGGAAGGCTGCGGAATAGGTTTTCCATCTTTAAACAGTTCCTTCTCTTTTTCTTTACGTTCTAATTTTAAAGTTTTTGGAACATCTTTTAAGTAATACCAAACAGAAATTCCAAAGTCAGGATTCGGTGCTTTAAAATATGTAGCCCCTTGTCCATATTTTCCATCAGAAGGAATAAATACAGGAGTATCTTTCACTGGAAAAATATGAGATTCTTTTTCTAACAAATCTTTGTTAACGTCTCGCAAAGCCGAATAATCATCAAGCACATAAAAACCGCGTCCAAAAGTTGCAACAACCAAATCTTTCTCTCTTTCCTGAATTGCGATGTCGGTTACTTTCACATTTGGGATTCCACTTTTTAATTGTATCCATTTGACTTTTCCGTCATTATCTTTTTCACCGCCGGATAAATTAAAATAAACTCCCCATTCGGTTCCAACAAATAACAAGTTAAGATTAACAGGATCTTCTGTGATTGTATTTACTGGTCCATTCGTTGGTAAATTTCCTGAAATTGATTTCCACGTTTTTCCTTTGTCATTGCTTTTGAACAAATATGGTTTGAAATCATCACGCTTATGATTATTGAAACATGCATAAACAATATTCTCGTCAAACTTTGAAGGAAAAATATCACTTACCAAAGTAAATTTCGGAACATCAGGAATTTCAATTTTTCTCCATTGTTTCAGATCTTCTGTTACTTGAATCAAACCATCATCTGTTCCGGCAAACAACAAATTTTCTTTTGCGGGAGATTCTGCTAAGGACACGATTAATCCGAATTGAGAAGTACTTACATCTTTTGAAACGGCATCAACGCTCCAGTATTTTCCCATAACAGGAAAAGTATTTCGATCAGTCTTTGTAGTTAAATCATCGCTGATTTGTGTCCAACTGTCGCCGCGATCATCGCTCTTAAAGACTCTTTCAGCAGCAATATACAAGCGGGTATTTGAATGTGGACTGATAAAAAACGGAGTATCCCAATACCATTTGAAAGTATTCTGACCTTTTTCCGGTTCTGGTCTTATTTCGAGAACCTCTCCACTTTTTTTATCATACCGGACAATGTTACCATACTGCCAAGCCGAATACACAATGTTTGGATCTTTTGGATCGATTGCTTGAAAAAATCCATCTCCGCCGACAGTCATAAACCAATCTGAATTTGTTATTCCATCATCACTTATTGTTCGTGATGGTCCGCCCATGCTTTGATTGTCCTGAGTTCCGCCATATATATTATAGAACGGAAGTGAATTATCAACACTCACACGGTAAAATTGTGTAACGGGGAGGTTGCATTTAAATATCCAATTTTTCCCCTCATCAAATGATTCATAAACACCGCCATCACCACCAATAAATAAATGCTTTGTGTCATTTGGGTCAATCCAGAATGCATGATCATCAACATGTCTTGCTTCTGTTCCGATTGGTCGCCATGTTTTACCGCCATCTTCTGAAACTTTTGAAACAACATCCATGAGGTAAATTTTATCAACATCTTTAGGGTCAGCATAAATCTCATTGAAATACTGTCCGGAAGAATATATGTCACTCATCTTTTCCCATGATGCACCTCGATTTACAGATCTGAAAAATCCCCCTTTCTTTTCAGCAGCTTCAAGACTTAAATAAATTACATCTGGATTAACGGGAGAGATAGCAAGTCCCGAACCACCCAGGTCAACTTTGGGAAGACCATTCATAATTTTATCCCAAGTATTTCCGCCGTCTGTTGATTTGTATACGGCAGTTTCTGGTCCGCCTCCGATTTTTGTAAATATATGTCTTCGTCTTTGCTCAGATGTTGCATATAATACATTTGAATCACGAGGATCAATTACAACATTATTAACACCGGTATTTTCACTGATATTTAAAATTTTATTCCATGTCTTTCCACCATCGGTAGTTTTATAAAGACCTCTTTCACCACCGGGGCCCCAAACAGAGCCTTCGGCAGCAACATAAACAACGTTTGAATTTTTTGGATCAACAACAATAGCTCCTATTTGTCTTGATTCGCGCAGTCCCATATTTGTAAAACTGTTACCGCCATCAACGGATTTATAAACACCGTTACCATAACCCAATGCACGCTGATGATTATTTTCACCAGTTCCAACCCAAACGACAAATGGATTGTTTGTATCAATAACAACAACACCGAGTGAATAAGGAAGAGTATCAGCAACGGCTTTCCAAGTGGTTCCGTTATTTTCAGTTTTCCATAAATGTCCGCTTGCTATCGCGACATAATATTCACTATGATTATTTGGATTAACTGCAAAATCCGCTATTCTCCCCGATGTCCACGCAGGTCCAATACTTCTAAATTTCATTCCACTAAAAGTACTGCTCGAAAGTTTGTCCTTATCCTTCTTGTCAGATTTTGCAGTATCTTTCTTCTGCCCCGTAACCAATGAAACAGTCAAAAAAATTAATAATAAAACGCGAAATGCTTTCATTCATACTCCGATTTGTTTAAAAATATTTGCGTTATTTAAGACGATATTTAAAATCATTTGTTTTGATTATTATAAAAATATCAGAAAATATTTCTGTTGTCATCAAACTAAAAAAAATAATATTCTTATGCTAATCAATTTTGCCGGGAAAGCAGAAACAAAAAAGGCGGTCATTTTGTGACAGCCTTTTTTTAATTGAAATCTTATTTAATTTATTCGTACCAGGAAACAACCTCGAAATTTTTTGTGTGTGGAAATGCAGGCGGCTCAGTAAGATAAAATCTTTCGTCATAAGTGTGAACAAATTTTAATCCCTTCACCGGTTTACTGCCTGAATAAGTTGCTGTTACACGTGTGTTCTTCGCGGTGATGCCACCTAAAATTTTCCAACTTTTTAATGAACTTTGTGTTACCAAAGCATCTTCAGGTCCAACATTTCCGTTAAGTGCAAACATTGAAGCGTGGGTTGAAATGTCTTTTCCGACTGTATTTGTATTATATTGAATTCTGATATTTTCTTCT
>PFVB01000220.1 GCA_002790395.1 Ignavibacteriales bacterium CG_4_9_14_3_um_filter_34_10
AAGATGAAGGAGTCCGACGAAAGTACGATGGAAACGGGCTTGGATTGAGTTTGACCAAAAAATATTGTGACTTAAATAATATTGGTTTCGATTTGAAAAGCAAAAAGAATTCAGGTACGAAAGTAACTCTCAAGTTCCAAATTTTTAGAAAAGGGAATTCAGGCACAAATGAAAATATTGAGAAAGCGGTTAATTAGTCGTAATTGGAAATTCAATTAGAATATTTGTGCCTATATTCTTTTCACTTGTGATAAAGAATTTTCCATTCATAAGTTTGATATATCTATATGCAATCGTCAAGCCTAATCCGGCACCTTCATATTCACGTGTGTGTCCATCAGGATTTTCCTGCACAAATGGTTCAAGCAACCAGTCAATTGTTTTTTGGTTCATTCCGCAACCGGTATCGGAAATTTCAATCTGCACTGTGTTTTTTGTTTTTCTCGAAGCAAACTCAACCTTGCCGACATCGGTAAATTTTATCGCGTTATCTACCAGATAGAACAAAGCCTTTTCAAGTTTATTCCAATCAACCTCAATCAGATCGTAAAAATTCCCAAGGGTTAAATTAAAATCCAGTCCTTTTTTATCGGATTCATTTTTCTTTTGTGAATAAACTGAAAGAAGAATTTTATTGCAATTCATTTTTACATTTTCAAATTCTGATTCATTTGATTCAAGCTCAGAAATTTCAAGAATCTTTGAGAATAAATTAATCATTCGCTGAACTACATTTTCAAGTGCCGCCGTGATTTCGCCAACTGCTTCAAAATCTTTTGTCTCAATGCATTCTTTGATAATCTCAGAATAGCCAATAACAGCCGTTGCAGGTGTCCGAAGTTCGTGCGACATGTTTTGAAGAAAAGTGGTTTTTAATCTATTCATCTGCATTTCTTTTTTGTATGCAGCTTTTATCTGATCTTCCTGCAATATTCTTTCGGTAATATCTTTTAAACTGATTATTAATAATTCTTCGTTAATTTTTTCGCCCGGCATTAGTGTGATTCGCGAGGCATAATGTCTTTCTTCGGGACTTTCATAATCAAATTCTACACTTTTTAAATTGTTCTTCTTTAGAATATTTATTGAAGTCCACATTTTATCAATCAGTTTTTCCTCGATGCATTCACTGACTTTTTTTTCTTTTCTAACGGAGCTATTTATTCCGAATACCTGAAAATACTTATCGTTAGCGTCTTCAAATTCAATTTTATCATCCACCAGTTTGAGAATTAAAACAAGGTCTGAAATATTATTAATAATATTTCTTTGCTTCTCAGATAGTTTTTTGATCATGCGGTTTTTTTGCACATAGTAGCTAACATCATGAGCAGTAAAAATGAAGCTTCTTTTTTCTAAACCGTTTATGATCACAGGTTTTAGACGCAAATCAAATGTTGAACTTTCGTTTTCTTTGTTTTTTAATGATATACTACTGTTCCAGCTTTTTCCCAATAATATTGCCGTCTGCAGTTCAATAATTTCTTGACTTCCAAGATTCAAAGAGAGAACAGAAGCTAACGAATTATTATAGATAGCATCAATTTCAAGCTCAAGAAGACGCTCGAAAGATTTTGTTGCATATGTAATTTTTCCCTTCGTATCAGTAATTAATATCGGAACATTCCCGTATTCCAGTGCGAAATGAAGATTATTAATCCGGTTTTCTAATTCGGAATTTTCAAAAGGCGAAGAAAAAATCACAACATAAATATCCAAACCTGCGATTGGAGTAGCTTCAATTTCTGCGGTATAGCTGCTAAAATTATTTTCGTGTTCGAGCAAAACATCAAAATTGAAATTCTGAATTTTATTAATTATGAGGTTTTGGAATACTACTTCAAACGATGGTTCGCAGCTAAGCGAAAAAATATTGTCTCCTTCGGAAAGATTAATTTCTTTCTGACCTGTTTCATTTGAGTAATATATTTTCCCGTAGGAATCAACTACAAACCAAAGTTTTCCATCATTCAGTTTAGATCTTTTGTCATTATATTTTAATGCATAAGAATAATCATTCACTTGATTGAAGCCTTATAAAATCACTTGATTTTATTAATTGAATCTGAACATTTTTATAGTCAGTTTTTTTGCTTTCTATTTTTTCAAATATTTTTATTTCAAATAATTTCTCGATAAAATGCAACCCGAGTTTAGCAACCGATTTCAACTCGGAAACAATTTCACTTTCAATTCCATCCAATAAAAAACTGAGCAGGTTTGAATCGACTACAGTCAACTCTGTTTTCAAACCCGTCTCCGAAATTTTTTGAAAAAGCTTTTGAATATTTTGAGTTTGAATTCCATCGATATTTGAATTTTGATCAACATAAATTTTCAGAAAAACACTGGTCAACGATTTTTCACTTTCATTAGATTTCAACTTAACTCGTATCTCGTTTTTCTCAAAGAGATGTGGGAGATCAATTAGCAAATCAAATATAATTTCATTCAGTTCAAATACCAGTTCATACCTATTTGATGTATTGTTAAATATATTCAAGATTTTAGCATTCATTTTTGAAAAGAAATGAAATGCAGGAGAAATATTAATCGTATCGAATTTATTTGATTTAGAAGATGATGACGAAGAATTTCCACGGTTTGATTTATACCCGTTTTTATTCTCACTCATTTGATTATTGAATCTTATGTCTGCTATTTTTTCTAACATACCTAATTCTCCAATCTATTATCGAAAGAATTGGAATTTTTTTTAGGGTCTGTGGAAAATTTTATTAATCGAGCTTTAACATTTTGCTGTCATTCGAGTAATCTGTCAGCCGCGGGTCTTTAAGTTTCAGTAAATCTTCGATCAGAGAACGAATTCTGGCAATTGATTCATTAACAACCAGAAGATCTTCATCCAAGTCTTGTCGTTTGGATTTTCTAACTTCTTCCTCAATGTGACTGAATGAGAAAATTAAACTGCTGAGAGGATTATTCATTTTATGCCCTAAGGTGCAAGCCATTTCAATCAACGCTTTTGAATGCTCAATATTTTTTAATTCATTTTGCAGCTTGTTAATTCTGACACCGGAACGGATTCTTGCCAAAAGTTCCTGATTGTCAGTAGGTTTGATTAGAAAATCATCTGCACCAACATCTAACCCTTTTATTCTATCATTAACAGAAGAACGGGCAGTCAAAATTATATAATAAATCAACTTATAATCATCACTCGATTTCATTCTTCTGCAAAGTTCGAGTCCATCTAATTCCGGCATAGTCCAATCAGCTAAAACCACAAGAGGTTTAAACGTTTCAAGCATTTCAAGTGCCACTTTTCCGTTTTTTGCAGCACTTACATCATAATTATTCTTCTGTAATAACTTTGAAAGAATAAATAAAGTATCAGGTTCATCTTCAACAATTAAGATACGGTCTTTATCCATGACTCTTCCATTAAGGATTTTATTTTAGTTAAAAAAAGATTTATATCAGTAATTGGTTTAACAAAATAATCGTTCGCTTTGCTTTCAAAAAACATGTTTGAGTTTGTTTTATTTAAGGTATACGCTGTAACTAACACAATGGGAATAAAGTTTAACTTTGGATCATTCTTCACTAATTTTGACAAGAATATTCCATCAACCTTTCTACTCATAAAATATGTATTCCTGAGATTGATATCCATCAAAACTAATGATACAGATTCCGTTTGTAAAATATTATAAAACTTGTCACCATCCTCAAGAATCGTAATCTTTGCTGCTAATTTACGAAAAACAAGATTATAAAACTCTTTCAAAAATGGATCATCTTCTAAAACAATAATATGTTTTTCCATATCACTTCATATATTTTAATACAATACTAATTCTTCTGTTTACAAGACTAAAAGGATTTTCAGAATCACGCAATCGTTTATCAGCATATCCTCTGATCTCATCAATTTTATCTGTACTTATATTATTTTCAATCAAAACACGCCTCGCCGAATTTGCTCTATCGGCACTAAGTTCATAATTTGTATAACTCTCGTTACCCGCAGCAAACGGTCTTGCATCAGTATGACCCTCAACAACAATCAGATTAGGAAGAGAGGAAATTTGCTTTGCAATTTTCTTTAATACTTCAATAGCCTTTATATTTAATCTTGAGCTTCCAATATCAAAAAAGAAGTTGTCCTCAGTTTCAAGCATTTCAATTCTTAATCCTTCATTAACAATTTCGAACTTTATTTTATTTTCAATATCTGTAAAAACTTTGTTTTTGCTCAATTCCTTTTTGATTTGTTCCTTCATTTCCTCAAATTTTTTCTTCTGCTCCTCTTTTGATTTACCTTTACCGGTATGAAGGTCAGTTCCTTTTTTGGGCATAAAACCACTACTCTGACCGATAATTATGTTCTTACCATATTGGGAATATCCTGTTGGATCTTTAAAATAATTTGAAACGGCTTTTTTTACGTCTTCACTTTGATTTAACACCCACAAAACAATAAACAAAGCCATCATCGCAGTAACAAAATCGGCATAAGCAACTTTCCATGCACCGCCGTGATGTCCTTCACCGCCTTTTTTAACTTTCTTAAATATGATTGGTTTATCGTTATCAGCCATTACGCACCGGTTTTATTTCGCATGTGACCTTCAAGTTCTGCAAAAGATGGTCGTTCATCTGAAAAAATTGTTCTACGGGCAATTTCAACTGCTATAATCGGCGGATTCCCTTTTGCATAAGCAACGATTGCAGCTTTAATTGTGTGAAGATATCTGACTCTGTTTTCAATATCGTGTTCCATTTTAGAAGCTATTGGTCCAACAATTCCATAGGACATAAGTACACCGAGGAAAGTACCAACCAGAGCAGCCGCAACGTGCATTCCAACTGCTGCTGCACCTTCATCAACTTTTGACATCGTAATGATAATCCCCATAACTGCCGCAACAATACCTAATCCGGGGAATGCATCACCAACTTTAGAAACCGCTCCGGCTACCGGTTTATATTCAAGTTCATAAGATTCAATTTCTGTATCGATAAGGTTTTCCAGTTCATGTGGAGGAACCGAACCAGTAAGTAATATTTTCATTGAGTCACAGAAAAAATCGGTCACAAATTTATCGCCGATAAATTTTGCATTTCTGTTCAATATTTTACTTTCTTCCGGTTTTTCGATGTGGGATTCGATTGATAAAAGTCCATCTCGCTGTGCCTCCAAAAACAAATCATTAAATGATTTTAATATTTCAAGATAATCGTGTTTATGAACATGGTTCGATTTAATCGCACCTACAATTCCGGCAACTATCTTTTTTAACATAGATGGTGAACTGGCAACCACAAGACTTCCAAGAGCTGCACCGATAATTGTAATATATTCAGCCGGCTGAATTAGAAGGATCACATTGCCGTGACCCATTATGTAACCCAGCAAAACTGCAACTATTACGACGATGAGACCAATTATAACAAACATCAGAAAATATTCTCCTCTTTGGGAAACTCAACTTTATTTATAATATTAAACAGTTCATTAATTTCAAATCGAATATATTCCCAGTCAACATTGGGATTATTTAACTTATTCATTATTCTGCTGCTTAGTACGGTCAGCTCAGGATATCCAATCATTCCGCCCGTACCTTTAATTTCATGCACAACAACTTTTAACAAATCTCTGTTTTGTGAATCCAACGATTCAACAATAGCTTTTCTTTTTTCAGGAAAACTCCTCAGAAAAAATTTTATTAACTGTTCCCGCAATTCAGCATTTTCCTGCTCAGTAATTATCGAATCTTTCTCAATTTTTTTTAGTACTTCCTCGCCTAAAATTTCATTAACACATTTAATAATCACTTCTTTTTTTAGTGGTTTGGAAAGCACTTTTTCTGCACCCGATTCAATGGCTGCCATAACATTTTGTTTATTTGTGTTGCCACTTACAACTACAACGGGAATATGCTTCAAATCATTCATTACTTTAATAACCTGCAGCATTTTAATCCCGTTAAGATTAGGCATCATTAAATCAAGAAAAATTATGTTCGGTTTATATTCAATTGCTCTTTGAATTCCTTCCAATCCATCATTTGAAGTGATCACTTCAAAATTATATTCTTCGAAGAAATGCTTCAATGAATGCTTGGTAATATCCGAATCATCCACTATAAGAACGGAAATTTTTTCGTCCTTTTTCATCTTTATTTCTCAACCGTATTAACTTTTAATTTATTTAAACTTTTTAATTCTTCTTTGCTTTTTTGTGATGCTTCTATGATATTCGTACGCACCTTGTCCAATAATTCCGAACGATATATTTGAACATCATTCGGTGCAGAGATTCCAATTTTAACCTGACTATCGGAAATCGATAAAACTTTCAAAACAATATTGGAGTTAATTTTTAATTCCTCGCCGATTTTTCTTTTTAGTATTAGCATGAGTTCCTTCTCCTATTCTTCGACGAAAAGATAATGTTTTACGGGATATTTTGAATT
>PFVB01000036.1:0-13995 GCA_002790395.1 Ignavibacteriales bacterium CG_4_9_14_3_um_filter_34_10
AGAACTGAAGTATTTGCAATCGGATTTGGGAAAAGACTTTTTGGCTGGAACAAACCGAATGGATTTTCACTTGGCGATCTTCCGAAAGAATTGGATTTGGAAGGCTGTACTGATTATCGTATTTCACTTCTTCCGCTCGGCGGCTATGTGAAAATTTCGGGTATGGTTGATGAAAGTTTTGATACAAAATTTGCTTCAGAAGAACCAAAGCCTTATGAATTCAGAGCAAGACCTACACTACAAAAACTGTTTGTAATTACTGCCGGTGTGATGATGAATTTAACACTTACACTTTTAATTTTTGCTGGAATAAATTTCTTTCAGGGCAAGCAGGTTCTTAAAACTACTACTATTGGATATGTGAATGAAAACACGTTTGCCAGTCAGGCTGGATTTCAAACAAACGATAAAGTTATATCTGTTAACGATAAGAGAATTGATGACTGGGAAGAACTTTATAATGAATTGCTCCTTACAAAATTAGGCATCGACAAGAAAGTGGTTGTTGAGAGAAACAATGAAAAAGTTGAATTGACAATTAATGGAAGTCTTCTTTCAGAAGCATCTCATCAGTCAAGTACATTTTTACCCTTGGGAAACAGTCGTCCGATGATTACTGAAATTCTAAAAGATTCACCTGCAAGTAAATCTGATATAAAACCGAATGATATTTTTCTTGAATTGAATAATAACAAATTGTCCACAAGTTCACAGGCGATAGAAATAATTTCCACAAACAAAAACAAAGAATTAACGATCGTCATTCTTCGCAATAATGATACGGTAAGAACAAGTATTATTCCAAGTGTAGAAGGAAAAATAGGCGTAAAAATTGGCGATGCTTATACAGGTAAAATAGATTTCAAAAAATTTGGATTGATTGAATCGTTTGTTCTTGGAACAAAAGATATTTTTCAATACACTGTTTTGACATTCAGTTCAATCAAAGGCGTATTCAAAGGTGATATTGAATTCAGCAATGCTTTTGGAGGTCCTGTTAAGATTGCACAATTTGCAGCTAAGTCAGCCGATTTAGGAATTGTCCCATTTTTACGGTTTATTGCTTTACTGAGTTTAACATTAGCAATTCTAAATATAATGCCGTTTCCTGTTCTTGATGGTGGTCATTTTGTAATAATTTTGATTGAAGGATTAATCAAAAAAGAATTACCAATTAAATTCAAAATCGCAATTCAAAACGCCGGTTTTGTTTTGTTATTAATTCTTATGGCGTTTATTCTCTACAATGATATACTAAGCTTATAGCTCTTTGAATCTTCATAATAAGAAATTGTCTTAGATTTTTTTTGCCTGTCAGTATGCTGCATTTTAATGATGCTCCATACTGACCAACATTCTCAAGATATTTTTCTGATTTAGATGCTTTCCAATTAAATAATTTGAGGAATTGATGAAATTTATAATAGTAATATTTACTGTTTGTTCTGCTATTATTTTAAATGCTCAGGATGAGTATAATTTAGATGAAATTGTTGTTTCGGGAGGAAGAACACCGTCAACAATTTTAAACACAACTAAAAATATTTTGTTGATTGATAAATACGAAATTCAAAAATATAATGCTTCAAATATTCCGGATTTGCTTACACAGCTTTCCGGACTTGATATTCGTGAAAGAGGAATTGAAGGTGTGCAAACTGATGTTTCTGTAAGAGGCGGAAATTATGAACAGACATTAATTATGATTGACGGTGTGAAAATTTCTGACCCGCAGACTGGTCATCACAATTTTAATCTTCCAATAAACATCAACGATATTGAACGAATAGAAATTGTAAAAGGACAGGCTTCTAAGTCTTTTGGACCAAATGCGTTCAGTGGGATAATAAATATTATCACAAGAAAATATTCTGAGGATAATGTTTCGGTTAGTCTGAATGGAGGAAATTATAATTATTATCAATCCGGATTTTCTTTTGTAAAAAATATTGGAAAGTTAAACAACAGAATTAGTTTCTCGAAGGCAAAATCTGATGGTTACAGGCACAACACTGAATTTGAAAACTATAATTTCAATTATCAGTCCAACCTGAATCTTCAGAATTACCAGTCTTCATTTTCTTTCGGATACGTTGATAAAGATTTTGGTGCGAACAGTTTTTACTCAATCAAATATCCGGATCAGGCAGAGAGAACAATCACAAAGTTGGCATCGGTAAACAACAATTTAATTCTCAGTGGTGCAGAACTTTCTTCCAAAATTTACTGGAGAAGAAACAATGACAATTTTGTTTTGAAGAAATTCAATCCAAAATTTTACAAGAATCTTCACGAAACAAATTCTTATGGTGTTGATTTGCAAAGCACGTTTAATTTTTCCGAAATCAAACTGACATTAGGCGGGGAACTGGTTCATGAAGATATCGCAAGCACTAATCTCGGTAATCATAGCAGAAAAAATTTCGGTTTCTTTTTTGAGTCTCTGTTTAACTTTAATATGTTAAATATCAATCTTGGTGGTTTTTTATACAGCATTGATAATTCAGCGTTGGAATTCTGGCCTGGGATAGATTTGAAATATAAACTTACAAACAGTTCGGACATATTTTTCTCAGTAGGAAAAGCATTCCGCTCTCCGACTTATACAGAACTTTATTATCATGATCCAATAACGTTAAGTAATCCGAAACTAAAAAGGGAAGAGACGGTAAATATTGAGACGGCGTATAATTTTAGGTCAAATTTTATTGGCTCTGAGATCAGTGTGTTCTACAAAGACGGTAAAAATCTTATTGACTGGGCAAGAAATTCAGTTGATGATAAATGGACTGCACTTAATATTTCCCGTTTGAAAATTTCGGGTGCAGAGATTAATCTGAATGTTTTTCTTCCCGCATTGCTGAAAGTGGATCTGATAAATGAAATTTCTTTTCAATACACTCATTTGAATTTTTCAAAATCATCTGCTTTTAAGTTTTCGAAATATGCTCTTGAAAATCTGACCGATAAATTTTCGGTTTCAACACAATTATTGCTGCCGGCGGAAATAAACTGCAGGTTTGATTTTAATTATGAGGACAGGCAGGAATTTCCTTCGCAGCATTGGTTCGATTTGGACTTTTCAAAATCATTCAGTGATTTATCATTGTCGCTCAAAGCAAAGAATGTGTTTGACAATAAACTCACTGATTTTTATGGTGTGAATTTACCTGGCAGATGGCTGATATTTGGAGTGAAATATTCTATAGAATATTAATTGATTTTACCACACTGTTTTGCAGTGAGAAAAAATTGTCATTTGTCTCTGAATATGCACGAGTTTTTCCTGCTGACATCGCTGTACATTCATATTGCTTCAAACCGATATTGAAAACAAGTGTTCTTCTGATATCTGATTCATTCAATTGATAAGTGAATGCAAAAATATTTGTCTTTCCAAAACTGAATTTTTCTTCATTCAGAATTTTTGGTTTGGGGTTTGATCCGGATAATTTAAATTCTTTCACAAAATCATATAAAATTTCTGTGTCAATTTTTTTCTCTTCAGTAAAATTAATTGGTGTAATTGTAATCGTTTTTGAATTGTCGGAGTTGTTCAGCCACAGCTCAAAACCGGCTTCATTATCTGGATTAGTTACATACCAGTTATTTGGCAGTTCAAGTGAAAAAATATTGTGAACAGATTTTACTCTAACGGAGCTTAATAAAATATTGGAATTATAAACGGAAGAAGAACCTGCTGAACATCCTATTAATACTGCAAAAAATATCAGCTTGAGATTTTTCACAAAACTATTCAGTTGCTCTTTTATATTTATCATTCTCCAAAGTCAGTATTAGTGAAATTCTGTGTGAATCAGGCAAACGGGATATTTTTGATTCTGAAAATCTTGCAAATGAATAATCAATATTCAGTTTCGGAAGTTTTATTCCAGCACCGAGTGTGAATTGTTTCACGTCGTTATATCCGCCGCGAATTGCAAATAAATTTTTATAACTGTACTCAAGTCCGCCGTGAAAATCAAAACTAACTGGACCGACATTAAAATTTGATGCATATTTTCTGTTTTCAAATCTGATATCAAAATCGACAGCGGGAGAAAAATTGCCTCCGAGAAAATCCAGTTTGTATGCAGCTCCAACTTTCGCAGTCGGAGTAATTAATTCATTCCTTCCGGTACTCCATGCAACTAAAGTTGTTGTTACATCCATAATATTTGCACCAAGTGTAAGTCTTTCATCAGGCATATACAAAGCACCCAAATCAAAACCGATTCCAAGTGCACTTTCTTCAGCAATATTGCGGCTTATAAGTTTAATATTTGCGCCCCAATAAAAATTATCTGACTGACGTTTTGCGAATGAACCATAAAAAGCCCAGTCACTGTTATTGAATTCTTTTACTTTATTCGGATCAATTCGGGCAAAAGGATTATTTATGTCTGTGATTATTTCTCCCGTACGTGCATCAATCAAAGCGTTCCGTGTGTCAGGGATTCCGTCTATTCCAAGTCTGATTGCACTGAGTGCGAAAGTCATATTATTACCAAATGGAAGAGCAGCAGCAGCATAATTATAATTAACCAAATCACCAAAATGCTCTTCGTGCATTAATGAAAACTGAGGATAATCCAATTTTGCAAGTCCTGCAGGATTCCAGTAACCTGAAGTTACATCATTGACCAAAGCAACCTGTGCGCCACCCATTGCAAGTGCTTTTCCGCCTACACCGATTGCCATAAATTCACCGGCATATTTTGCAAAGACAGTTTGTGCAGAAATGCTTTGACTTAAAAAACAAAATCCAACAAATAAAAATATTTTAACCTTCATGACTTTAACCTGTTTTACTTCTATTGCAAAATTGATAATTAAACAAAAAAAATCAAGTGAAAAATCTATCTACAAAAACTCAATCAAAGACGGGTCGTAATCTTCCACATTTTTGAAACCCAGTAAATTCAGTAATGTACCTGCAATATTTGTCAACCCGCGAGTTTTCAAGTCTGCCATTTTATATTCGCCTGAATAATTTGGGTCATAAATTATAAATGGCACGGGATTCAAACTGTGCGAAGTCTTTACAGATTTCACTCCATTTTTAATTGTAAACATTTCGTCGGCATTTCCATGATCGGCAGTGATTAAGGCTATTCCATCAAGTTCATCAATCAGTGGGAGAATTTTTGCCAAACACTCATCTACTGTTTCAACTGCTTCAATTGCTGCTTTCACAATTCCTGAGTGCCCGACCATATCACCATTTGCAAAATTAATTCTGCCAAATTTATATTTACCCGAGCGTAAAAGTTTAATCGCTTCTTCGGTAACTTCATAAGCTTTCATTTTTGGGGCTTTATCGAATTCAATTTTATCCGAAGGAACTTCAATATACTTTTCTAAACTTTCATTAATATAACCGGAACGATTTCCATTCCAGAAATATGTAACATGTCCGAACTTCTGTGTTTCGGAAATTGCGAATGATGTTACATTTGAGTTGCATAAATATTCACTCATTGTCCTTTCAATTGCAGGAGGCGAGACAAGAAAGTTTTTTGGAATTTGAGTATCACCGTCATACTGCATCATTCCTGCATATACAACTTTAGGAAATCTTTTTCGATCGAATTTATCAAAATCTGTTTGCTCGAAAGCTTTGGAAATTTCAATTGCTCTATCGCCTCGAAAATTAAAAAATATTACTGCATCACCGTCTTCAATCGTACCGACGGGTAAGTCGTTTTCATCAACAATCACAAATGAATTCAGGTACTGATCAGTGATTTTTTCATCTTCAGAATAAAAACTATTAATTGCTTCTGTTGCTGACTTAAACTTTCTGCCTTCGCCAAGCACATGTGCTTTCCAGCCTCTTTCCACAATACTCCAATCGGCTTCATATCTGTCCATTGTGGTTATCATTCTTCCGCCGCCTGAAGCAATTCTGTAATCAAAACTCTTTTCACTATTTATTTTTGCTAATAATTCTTCAAGCGGAGTTATATAATTCAGAACTGTTTTTTCGCCGACATCTCTTCCGTCAGCCAAAATGTGTACTCTTACTTTTTTAACATTCTCCGTTGAGCACTGATTGATAAGTGCAAAAAGCTGATTGATATGCGAATGAACATTTCCATCCGATAGTAAACCAATAAAGTGAACTGTTCCGCCATTTTTACTTTGAGTTACGATTTTATTCCAAATATCTGATTTGAAAATAGCTCCGGATTCAATAGAAGCATTAACTAATTTTGCACCCTGTTCAAAAATTCTTCCTGCTCCGATTGCATTGTGTCCCACTTCGCTGTTTCCCATATCATCATCTGTAGGCAAGCCGACTGCTTTTCCATGAGCTTTTAATGTTGTATATAAAGGCATGTTCATTAATTTATCTAATGTTGGAGTTTTTGCAAGAAAGACTGCATCAGATTCGTCTCTTTTGCCAATGCCGACTCCGTCCATAATTATAAATAATAAAGGACCTTTTCTTCCTTCAAATTCTTTTAATTTCTCTAATTTTAATTCCATTCTTTATTTTAATCCTGATTTTATTACTCGAAATATAATTTTCAACACCGAGCATTCCAAAAAAGTTTAACTGTGAATCAAACCTTGGAGGTTAATTAAAATCCAACAAATGCCATAGCACTTTTTAACTTCTTTTGATTATTTTCGGGATAGAAATTTCAGAGAGAATAAAAATGAACAATGAATTACTATACAAATATTTTGACGATGATGATTTTTTAATGATCTCAAACAAAATAAATGATTCAGAGAAAATAACATCCGGAGAAATTCGAGTATCAATTAAAGAGAATAGAAAACTTTTTGAATTGAGAAAAACGATTCGTCAATTAACAGAAAAAGAATTTTCAAGACTTGGAATGCAAAACACACGGGATAAAACAGGTATTCTTCTTTATTTGCTTTTGAAGGAAAAACAATTTTATATCCTTGCTGATGAAGGAATAAACAGTAAAGTTGACCAGTCAGAATGGGATAATATCAGAGATGAAATTCAATATTATTTCAGACAGGGAAAGTTTACTGACGGAATAATAAACTGTATTGGTAAAGTTTCGAAAATCTTGAGCCAATTCTTCCCAATCAAAGCCGATGATACAAACGAGCTTTCGAACAAAGTGGAATTTTAAAATAGAATTAATATTCCCTTGCTAATGTTTTAAAAGCATGAATCAATCAAGAAGAAAATTTATAAAGAAATCGTTTTTTACTGTAGCAGCCGGTTTATCTTTGAATGTTTTAGCTCAATCAGATACCGAAGCGGCAAAAGTAAAATTAAATTATAAACCTCAACCATCAGATTGGAAAGATGATGAATTAAACATTTCGTGGATTGGTCACAGCACAATTTTAATTAATATTTACGGTAAAATTATTCTTACTGATCCAGTGCTGTTTGAAAGAGTCGGGTTATATTTCTTTGGCTCGAGTGTTGGACCTGCAAGACTTACTCCGCCCGCAATTTCAATAGATGAAATTCCGAAACCCGATATTGTTTTATTATCTCACGCCCACATGGATCATACAGATTATCCAAGTCTAAAAGCTTTAACCAAAAAATTTTCCAAAGAAATTGATGTTATAGTTGCTCACTTTACAAAAGATGTAATTGAAGATTTGGATTGGAAATCAATATCCGTTTTAGACTGGGGTGAAGAAAAAATTATTCGTGATGTCAGAATAAAAGCATTTGAGGTTGAACATTTTGGCTGGCGGTTTCCATGGGAGAAAGACAGGTCGAGAGGTTATTTCGAAGATGGAAGAAGTTATAATGCATATTTAATTGAGTTTAATAACAAAAAAATTCTTTTCGCCGGCGATACAAGACACACGACTAAACTCCGCATTCTCCGCGATGAAAATGTTGATGTTGCATTAATGCCAATCGGTGCATACAATCCGTGGAGACGTGCTCACTGCAATCCGGACGAAGCACTGCAAATGGCTGAAGATATGGAAGCAAAATATATTATTCCGATGCACTGCAAAACCTTTCAGCAGGGACAGGAACCATTCAACGAACCAATTGAATGGCTTAAAAAGTCGGTTCCGAATTACAGCGTGAAAATTGGAATTGAAGAAATCGGACAGACATTCACTCTTTCTTAAAATTTATCTGCTGTAACAATATTCCACCAACAATTAATATCAGTCCGGTGATTGATGAAAGAAAAAGTTTTTCTCCAAGTATAAGCGTAATAAATATTAATGATATGAACGGAGAAAGATAAGCCAGCGTTGCAGTTTTTGCTTTGTTTTCACTGAGTGCAATTGCCTTTAGCCAAAATAAAAATGTGATGCCCATCTCGAATGTACCGATGTATATTGCTCCAAATAGATAATTTATTTTAATCGTATCAAACGAATCGAAAAAAATGATGTATAAAAAAATCAGAATCGTTCCAACGACAAATGAGCTGAATAACTTTTGAACATCACTTCTTTTGTCCAAAATATTTAAAACCCAGAAAAATGCCCAAATCAGTGAACTGCCAACAGCAAGAATTACTCCGCCAAGGTTTTCAAAATGAATGCTTTGAAAATTTCCTCGTGTAGCAATTATCAACACACCTGCAAAAGAAATTAAAAGTCCGGCGGCAATTTTGAAATTCATTTTCTGCTTCAGGAAAAGAATTGAAAATATTGAAAGTACAATTGGCCAGGTATAATTCAACGGTTGTGCTTCCTGTGCAGGCAAAATATCATAAGCTTTGAAGAGAATAATGTAATAGAGAAATGGGTTTAATATTCCGAGAGCAAAAGAATTTTTAATATATCGTTTCGAAAAATTTAGCAAAATATTTTCAGGCTGTGAAAGTAACATATAAAAAGTAAAAATAATCGCACTTGTCAATGATGAATAGAATACCAGATTTATTGGCGAAATTCCATAAAGTGTAAGTTTAAATGCCGTTGCTGTGGTTGACCAAAGCAGAACTGTCAGTCCGACAAAAAGCAGAGATTTTTTATTCGTGTTCATTCCTACAGCAGTTATTTTTTCTTTGTTAAAAAATTATATAAAAATATTAGAGCTGTTGCAAGTGCACCGATAAAAAATAAAGCCGCAAAAACATATGTCGGTTCATTGGCAGTTTTGGCGTAATTTTGGTAAAGCCATCCTCCCAATGTGCCACCAAGTCCCCATGCAATTGCTATCGGCAGAAAAGCATATCCCTGAAACAAAGCTTCCTGACCTTTTGGGGCTAATGTTGCAATGTACTCATAAAATCTTGGTGCCTGCGTTTGCTCACCAATGGAGAATAAAAATATTCCGGTTACGATTACGACATTTGAAAGATGAAATCCATTCCAAATCTGTCCATGCACAATTGGAAGCATAACAAACAGAAACAGCCAACTGATTGCCGCCATAGCAAAACCAATCAATATCGCATTTGGAGTTGAAATCCCTTTTGTAAGTCTGTTGATTGGGATTTGAAAAAACAATATTGTCCATGCACCCGTTGAAATTATTAATTCAATCGGTGAATCAGGAGATACAAAATCATTTATGTAAAATGGAATTACAATAAAGAATTGCCAAAAGATCAACCAGTACAAAGCAAATATTAAAAGGAAAGTTATAAATCTGAAATTCTTCAAAACGGTGAACAAGTCAATTAGTATGCTTAAAATACTTTTTGAATCTTCTTTGATTTTTAATTTAGGTTCCTTATAAAAAAAGAGAGTAGCCCCGAACATTAAAGCACATGAAATTGCCGAAACGAGATATACAAATTCAATTCCGAAATTATCTCTGACCAAAAAAGCAAAAAGAGGACCAATTGCAGCACCAATATTTACAAGCCAATAATAGATTGCATAACCGAGCGATTTTGTTTCATCTGTTGAACTTAAAGCTACAGTTCCCAACACGCTTGGTTTAATAAAAGAGCCGCCCATTGCTGTGAAAATTAATATTATTATCAGCAGCCAAAACATTGGAAAGTTAGAATAGAACCCTGAGAAGATTTTCATTCCTGAAGCACCAATTAAAAAATATCCAACCGCAAGAACAGAGAAAGCAATTGTAAATGCTTTTCTAAAACCAATTTTGTCGGCTATTGCACCTGCAAATATTGGAAGCAAATAAATCAATCCGCCAAAGACAGAAGAAAGCTGTCCTGCTTCAACTTCATTAAATTTCAGATGGTCACGGAGGAATATACTTAGAATTGTAGCCTGCCCGTAATAAGCTAATCTTTCAAACAGCTCCATGATATTGGCAGTCCAGAAAGATGATTCAAATCCCGATTTAATTTTATTCAATGAGGCTGATAAATTCATAATAACTCCAAATTTTGGAGAACAAAATAATTCTTTTATTCCGTAAACTAAAGCTCAATTTAAGTAGCCAAGAAAATTTATTCGATTAGAGGCAATATTTTTTTAACTTTACTTCATAAATAATAAGGTTTTAATTAATAAAGGGAAAATTATGTCAGACGCAATTTTTAATGTGAGTTTACCTCAAAATGAACCTGTAAAAAATTATGCTCCGGAAAGTCAGGAACGGAAATTATTGAAATCGAAACTTAATGAAATGGTTAATCAGACAATTGAAATACCTGTAATAATTGGTGGTAAAGAAGTATTTACAGGCAGCACCGACAAATGTGTTTGTCCGCATGATCATCAAAAAATTTTGGCAAATTATCAAAAGGCAAGTGAGAAAGAAGTTAATGAAGCAATCAAAAATTCAATGAAAGCACACGTCGAATGGTCTCGAATGGATTGGCAGGACAGAATCTCGGTCTTTTTGAAAGCAGCTGATTTATTGAGCCAGACTGAATGGCGTTATACTTTGAATGCAGCAACAATGCTTGGGCAAAGCAAAAATCCATTTCAGGCAGAAATTGATTCTGCTGCGGAATTAATTGACTTTTTCAGATTCAATGCATATTACGCAACTCAGATTTATAAAGAACAACCTCTATATTCACCGGTTGGCCTGTGGAACAGAATGGAGTATCGTGCATTGGAAGGATTTATTTTTGCTGTGGCTCCGTTTAATTTTACTTCAATATGCGGAAACTTACCGACATCACCGGCAATTATGGGGAATGTGGCTTTATTAAAACCTGCATCAAGTTCAGTTTATTCAGCATATTTTATTATGAAATTATTGCAGGCTGCCGGCTTGCCTGATGGCGTTATTAATTTTGTCCCGGGTTCGGGTTCTCAGGTCGGAAATCCGGTTATGAATTCAGAATATTTTGGCGGGATACATTTTACCGGTTCAACGCCAACATTTCAGTCAATGTGGAGAACAGCAGCAAATAATTTATCGAAATACAAATCGTATCCGCGAATTGTTGGTGAAACAGGCGGGAAGGATTTTATCTTTGCACATTCTTCTGCTGATATAAAAGCTCTTGGAACAGCAATGATCAGAGGTGCATTTGAATATCAGGGACAAAAATGTTCAGCTGCCTCGCGTGCTTATATTCCCAAATCAATCTGGAGTGAATTAAAAGAATTTTTAATCAGTGAACTCAAAACAATTAAAATGGGTGATGTTCTTGATTTTACAAATTTCATGAATGCTGTAATTGACAAAGGTGCTTTTGATACAATTACCGGCTATATTGAATTTGCAAAGAAGTCAAATGAAGCCGAAATTATTTTTGGCGGAAACTATGATAATTCAAAAGGTTACTTTATTGAGCCGACAATTATTGTAACAACCAATCCGAAGTTTAAAACTATTGAAGAGGAAGTTTTTGGACCTGTTCTGACTTTGTTTGTCTATGAAGATTCAAAATATGAAGAGACGTTGAAATTATGCGATGAAACATCTCCGTATTCATTGACAGGAGCCATTTTTGCCCAAGATAGAAAAGCTATTGTCACTGCTGATAAAATGCTTCGCAACGCAGCAGGGAATTTTTATATTAATGATAAACCAACTGGCGCTGTTGTTGGTCAGCAACCATTTGGCGGTGCAAGGGCAAGCGGAACAAATGATAAAGCAGGAAGTTATTTGAATTTAATCAGATGGGTTTCAGCACGAACAATAAAGGAGAATTTTATTCCGCCAAAAGACTATCGGTATTCGTTTTTAAATGAAAAATAGATTGACCGATTGTTAATTTATTTTACGCTGAGTTTGCTGAGCAAAAATTTTTGTTTGAATGATTTAAGAAAAAATAATTTGTAGTCATTTTGAGCCTGAACTTGTTTCATAAATTATTAATTGCCGTCTGGTATTCAGGCTCATTTTGACATTTTCAAATCTTGCTTGAAGGCAATTAAATTGTTTTAATCAAAATCGTTGTTAATTATTGGCGTTAAAATATGACAAAAAAATATTTAGCAGATTTATTCATGACTTATCAGAAAGGCGATGCACGCGAAGAATCTTATTATGAACATCTTGCGGGATTTCTGAGAGATTATTCTTTATCAAAAAGGAAAAAGAAAATTGATGTAACTATTCTTCCGAAAAAAACAGAAGCCGGTAATCCCGATTTTAGAATTTGGGATGGGAAACAAAAAATAATTGGTTACATTGAAGCTAAAGATTTAGGCATTGATCTTGATAGAATTGAAGACAGCGAACAACTTGAAAGATATTTATCAACTTTCCCGAATGTTATTTTAACAAACTTCACAGAGTTTCGTTTATACAGAAACGGCGAAAGAATAGAAAAAATATCAATTGCTCGTCCTTTCGTTATTAAAAAACTTTCTACCGTTCCTCCGATTGAAAATGAAGAGAAATTATTTGAATTACTCGAAAGATTTTTAAACTTTTCACTTCCCAAAACTTATACTGCTAAAACTCTTGCTGTTGAACTTGCAAAAAGAACAAAATTTCTGAAAGACGAAATTGTAACAGAAGAATTAAAACTCGGGACAAAATCAATTCACGGTTTTTATGAAGCGTTCAAAGAGTTTTTAATTGCCGGAATAAGTGAAAATGAATTTGCCGATCTGTATTCACAAACGATTACTTACGGTTTGTTTGCCGCTCGTCTCCGAGCAGAAAAAGATTTTAACAGAAAACTTGCTTACTCATACATTCCAAAATCTATTGGGATTCTTCGGGATGTTTTCAAATTTATTTCTTTAGAAGATTTGCCCCAACAAATGGAAGTTATTATTGATGATATTGCGGAAGTTCTTAATGTTGCAGATGCAAAGAAGATTCTTGACCAATATTATCACGAAGGTAAAGGAAGCGATCCGGTATTACATTTTTATGAAACTTTCCTTTCTGTTTATGATCCACAGACAAGAGAAAAGCGGGGAGTTTATTATACTCCGGAACCGGTTGTTTCTTTTATCGTTCGCTCGCTTCATCAAATACTAAAAGATAAGTTTAATATTTCGGACGGACTTGCTTCGAAAAATGTAACGCTACTCGATCCCGCCGGCGGGACACTTAGCTTTTTAGCAAAAGCAATTGAGACAGCAGTTGAAGAATTTGAAAGCAAATACGGTAAGGGTACGGTTAAAACATTTCTTAGAGATCAGATACTACAAAACTATTATGCGTTTGAGTTGATGATGGCTCCCTACGCAATCGGGCATATGAAAATGTCATTTCTTTTAGAAGAGCTTGGCTACAGAATGGAAGATGATGAACGTGTAAAATATTATTTGACGAACACTCTTGAAATGAAAGAACTTGATGAATCAAAATTTCCGGGGATGTCATCTCTCTCACACGAAAGCCACGAAGCCGGGAAAGTTAAAAAAGATGTTCCTGTTCTGGTGATACTTGGCAATCCACCTTATTCGGGTCATTCATCAAATACCGGCGAATGGATTTCTGATGAGATAAAAAAATATTTTCAAGTAGATGGCAAACCGCTTGGAGAAAAAAATCCTAAATGGCTGCAAGATGATTATGTGAAATTCATTAGGTTCTCCCAATGGAAAATTGATCAAGCAGGAGAAGGCGTGTTGGGATTTATTACAAACCACAGCTATCTCGATAACCCAACATTCAGAGGAATGCGCCAATCTTTAATGAACAGCTTTGATGAAATTTATATT
>PFVB01000036.1:14034-24454 GCA_002790395.1 Ignavibacteriales bacterium CG_4_9_14_3_um_filter_34_10
CCGGACGGAAGCAAAGACGAGAATGTTTTTGATATTATGCAAGGTGTGGCTATTTGCTTTATGATAAAATATAAAAAAATATAAAGGAGGTTATTATGGATAATGATAAATCCTTGGCAGTTTTTGAAGCATTTAAAATCCGCAGACATTATGATGAAGATAAAGAAAAGTGGTATTTCTCGGTTGTAGATATTGTTGCTGCATTAATTGAACAGCCGGACTTCCAGACAGCAAGGAAATACTGGAATAAACTTAGCGAACGACTAAAAAATGAAGGAAGTGAAGTGGTGACAAATTGTCACCGATTGAAAATGATTGCTCAAGATGGAAAATTTAGAGAAACCGATGTTGCGGATGTTGAAACTATTTTGCGTCTTGTTCAATCTGTACCAAGCAAAAAAGCCGAACCAATAAAATTATGGCTTGCTAAAGTTGGTTACGAAAGATTGGATGAAATGAATAATCCCGAAAAAGCATTAAACCGTTCACGAGAATATTGGAAAAAGTATGGCAGAAGTGAAAAATGGATTCAGCAAAGAATGCTCAGCCAGGAAACAAGAAATAAACTTACTGATTATTGGAGCGGGCACGGCATAAAAAAAGAGGATGAGTTTGCAATTCTTACAAATATCATTCACAAAGAGTGGAGCGATTTAACGGTTAAAGAACATAAATCTTTAAAAGGATTAAAGACTCAAAATCTTCGAGACCATATGAGCGAAGCTGAATTAATTTTTACTGCTTTGGCTGAACTTTCAACCAGACAAATTGCAGAGGTTGAAAAAGCTGAAGGGTTTGAAGAAAACAAACTTCCGGCAAAGAAAGGTGGTAAGATTGCCAAAGACGCAAGAAAAGCCCTCGAGCAAAAGACCGGTAAAAGTGTAATTACCGGAGATAATTTCTTGCCTCCAACGGAAACTCAAAAAACAATTAAAAGAAAATAATATGGCTAAAGTTTTTCACTCAGAAATTTACGGTTTACGCGAAACCAAATACGATTGGCTTAATAAACACAACATTAAAAATGTTAAGTGGAAAAGAGTTATTCCGCATCCGGATTTTTATCTTTTTATTCCAACTGATAATAAGCTTGCAAACCATTATTATTCATTCGAGAAGATAACTGATATTTTTCCGGTCAATTCTGTTGGGATAGTAACTGCAAGAGATAATTTTGTAATTGATTTTGATAAGAAGAAATTAGAGAGAAGAATTGAGGATTTCCGTAATCCGAAAATTGATGATGCGATAATTAAACAGACTTACGACTTGAACGAAAACCAAAGTTGGAAAATAAAAGAGCAGCGCGAAAAACTTAGAAAAGATTTGGATTGGAAAGATTCTATAACCAAAATCTTGTATCGTCCTTTTGATGTTCGTTGGATTTTATATCACGATGAAATAGTTGAAAGATCACGAAAAGAAGTTATGCAGCATATGATTGATGATAATTTGGGTTTAGCTTCAGTACGGCAAGTAGCTGAAGGAGTTTTTAATCACATTATTGTAACGACCAAAATTATTGAAAGCCGTATAACTCTCAGTAATAAAGGTATTGCCTATTTATTTCCACTTTATCTTTATCCAGAAAAAAAGAGAAAAAAAATAAGCCCAATTATTCAAATGATGATGTTTGAACCTGAAGTAAAATATCAAGCTAAGCAGCCAAACATAAAATCGGAATTATTTGAGATGCTTAATAAGAATTATTCAACCTCACCCTTTTCTTCCCTCTCCTTACCAAGGAGCGGGATTGAGGGTGAGGTCGCAGTAACACCTGAAGAAATATTTTATTACATCTACGCCGTTCTTTACAGCAACATCTATCGAACAAAATACGCAGAGTTTTTAAAGATAGATTTCCCGCGTGTTCCTTTCACAAAAAATTATAAACTTTTTATTCAACTTGGTAAACTCGGTAAACAACTTGCAGATTTACACTTACTAAAAAGTAATGAGCTTGAAAAAACAATTTCCAAATTCCCGATTGAAGGAAACAACAAAGTAGAAAAACCTATTTTCCGTCATTCCGAACTTGTTTCGGAATCTGACTTACCAAATAATAAACAGATGCTGAAACAAGTTCAGCATGACAATGGTAAAGTGTGGATAAACAAAGAACAATATTTTGATGGAGTCAAAGAAGAAGTTTGGCAATATCAAATTGGCGGTTATCAGGTTTGTGAAAAATGGCTTAAGGACAGAAAAGGTAGAACTCTTAATCTTGATGAGATTCAAACCTATTGCCAGATTGTAACTGCACTGAGTAAAACAATAGAGCTGCAAAAAGAAACAGACAGGTACTATCAGAAAGTTGAAAAAACTATTATGACGGAATAATAAAGAGCGAAACCATTTTGACATTGTTTCAAGCATCATTATTGCAATTAATTAAATTATATTAAAATATTTTAGAATAAATTTTAAGAAGGAATCAAATGGGAAACTTATTTTCTTTTCAGATGAATGCAGTCAGCATTATACAGTTGATGTTAGCTCCTGCGGTTATGATCAGCGCCTGCGGACTGCTGTTGCTGGGCATGAACAACAGATATTCACTTGTTGTTAACAGAATCCGCTTGCTCAATGAAGAAAAAAGAAGATTGCTTGCACGGTATGGTGAAAAACCTTTATCCAGTGATGATAATATCAGGCTTGAAAGCATTTTAATTCAGATTAAAGCATTGACATTTCGAGTAAAGTTAGTCCGTAATTCTGTAATCAGTTACGTTACTGCTGTGGGTTTGTATGTCTCAACTTCTTTACTAATCGGAGTATCATCAGTAATGGCATTTCATAGAGTTAATTATTTAATAATAATAACTTTTCTTCTTGGAATGATATCTTTATTGGTTGGAGTGATTTTTGCCGGCTTTGAAACAAAGAAAGGATTTGATATTATTAAATATGAAGTTCAATCCCACGAATAGAAGTCGGAAATTTTAATCCAATGTTAAAAAAGAAAAATCTACTTGAACCTGAAAATATGATAATGCTTTATGCTCAGGGAGCTTTCCCGATGGCGGATGAAAGCGGCAAATTAGACTGGTATTTCCCTGAAGTCAGAACAATAATTCCCGTTGATTTTTTTAATCATCCGAGATCATTAAATAAGTTTCTTGCTTATGCAGATTTTGAATTTAAGTTTGATACATGCACGATGGAAGTTGTAAGAAATTGTGCCGACAGAGAAGTGACGTGGATTTCTGATGAGTTGATTATTGCATACGAAAAACTCCGTAAAGCCGGTTATCTTCATTCGGTTGAAGTCTTTCAGGATAATAAATTGGTGGGTGGATTATATGGTGTTTCATTTGGTGCGGCATTTTTTGGCGAGTCAATGTTCAGCAAGGTTTCACAGGCTTCAAAATCGGCATTGATCAAACTTCTGTACCGCTTACGTGAAAAGAAATTTATCTTGCTTGATGTGCAGTATATGACAGAGCATTTGAAAATGTTTGGAGCTAAGGAAATTTCATTGCAAGAATATCAATCATTGCTGGACGAAGCTTATAAATCGATTCCATCTTTTATTTGAACTATCAATTTATTTGGAATGTTTATTAAATTTCAGAAACATTTTCATATAATAGAGTTTAGAACACGTTAAAATATCGGATTTACTATGCAAAAAATAATTTTATTTGTATTGTTTGTTTTTTCAACAGCACTCTGCCAAAATACCAGCCGATTAATTGCGGATAACACCGAAATTGACTCCTTTAGAGTATTGCATCCAACATCCTTGCAGCCAAAAGTCAATACAATTGTTACAAGTCTTCTAATGCGTAATCATTACAAAAAGACAAATCTAAATGATTCTTTGTCTGAAATAGTTTTTAAAAACTACATCGAATCATTTGATAATAATAAACTTTATTTCCTTGATAGTGATATCAGGAATTTTGAAAACAACAAAGATAAAATTGATGACTTCCTTAAAAGTGGAAACCTGCAATTTGCCTTTGATGTATTCAATGTATATAAACAGAGGCTTTATGAAAGAATGCTCTCTGTTAAAAAATTACTCAAGAATGAATTTGATTTTACTTCATATGAAAAGGTAATTATTGACAAAGAAAATCAGCCCTGGTTGAAAACAAAAGAAGAGCTTGATAATCAATGGAGATTGAGATTAAAGTCAGATGCATTAAACAAAAAACTGAATGGCGAAAGGTGGGAAAAAATTTCTTCATCTCTGCTAAAAAGATATCAAACTTTTCACAAACAATTATTGCAATACAAAGCCGAAGATGTATTTGAAATTTATTTAAATGCATTCACTTCAGCCATTGATCCGCACAGCGATTATTTCTCTCCGGCGGATGCGGATAACTTTGATATAACAATGAGTCGCTCACTCGAGGGAATTGGTGCTCAGCTTCGCAGCGTCGATGATTATACTACAATTGTAGAAATAATTCCCGGCGGACCCGCAGATAAAGCAAAAAATTTATTTGCAAATGACAGAATTGTTTCGGTTGCACAGGGGGATTCGGGAGAATTTGTTGATGTGGTCGGCTGGCGAGTTGATGATGTTGTTCAGTTAATCAGAGGGAAAAAAGGAACTACAGTTCGTCTTGCTATTTTACGGGCAAACGCAACTCCTGATATGCCTACTGAAATTATAAAAATTATTCGCGATAAAGTTACACTTGAAGAACAATCTGCAAAATCAAAGATTCTTTATATCGATCAGGACAATAAAAATTATAAAATCGGTGTAATTGATGTTCCTGCTTTCTATGTCGATTTCAAAGCGAAAGGAAAAGGAGAGAAAGATTATAAAAGCACAACACGGGATGTAAGGAATTTAATTGAAGATTTAAAGTCTGAAGGTGTTGACGGAATTGTCGTTGATCTGAGAAATAACAGCGGTGGATCACTTCAGGAAGCCATTGAATTAACGGGCTTGTTTATTAAATCGGGTCCAATTGTACAAGTTCGTAATTCAGATGAATCGATTGATTTGGGAGATGATACCGATCCTAAAATTGTTTATGACGGAGCCCTCGCCGTAGCTGTAAATCGTTTCAGTGCTTCAGCCTCAGAAATATTTTCTGCAGCAATACAGGATTATGGAAGAGGACTGATAATTGGAGAACAAACCTTTGGGAAAGGAACAGTTCAGAATCTGATTGACCTCAAAAGATTTTTGCCATATTCAAATGAACGACTTGGTAATCTGAAATTAACAATTGCTAAATATTATCGAATCAATGGAAACAGTACGCAAAGATTAGGTGTGGTTCCTGATATAAAATTTCCTTCTATCAATAGAAAAAATTTCGGAGAAGAATCATTACCAAGTTCATTGCCTTATGATAGAATTAAATCAAGTGAGTTTACCAAATTCGGAGAAATCCAAAAATTTGTTCCTCAGCTTTTTTCAAAGCATCAGGAACGGATTAAAAATAATATTGAGTTTCAGTATATAAAAGAAGATATTGAAGAATATAACGCAAACATCAATAAAACAGAATTCTCATTGAATGAAGCAGTAAGAAAAGCAGAACGGGAAAAATCAGAAGAAAAAAAGAAACTCCGTGAAGAGTCACTTAAAAACAAAGTTGAATTAAAAATTGTCGAAAAAGGCGAAGTCAATCCAAAGCAGACAAAATTTGACGATCCGCAGATGGAAGAGACGTGCAGAATTCTTGCTGATTTCATTACACTCATAATCAGTTAGGCATGGCAAAGACAAATGTTGTCAGAATTCTTGAGCAAAATTTAATTGCTCATGAAGTGGTTGAATATAGTTTTACTGAAGAAGAAATTGATGCTATTTCTGTCGCAAGGAAAATAAATGCAGAAGCTGAATCTGTGTTCAAAACTTTGGTTACGAGAGGCGATAAAAATGGAATTAATGTTTTTGTTATTCCGGGAAATATGACTCTCAATCTGAAAAAAGCTGCTGCACTGAGTTCAAATAAAAATATTGAAATGATAAAAGAGAAAGAATTATTGCCATTAACCGGTTATATAAAAGGAGGCTGTTCACCAATCGGTATGAAAAAATCCTTTCCGACTTACATTGATGAAACGGCATTATTGTTTGATAAAATTTTTGTCAGTGCAGGGAAAAGAGGCTATCAGATTCACCTTTCCCCGAATGATTTGGCAAAACTAACAGACGCAGATTTCGGTGATTTGATTTAATCCGTTTTTTTATTACTTTTGCACTAAAATTTGGAGAAAAAATGGCTAAACAACAATCATTTGCCGATAAAGCAAAAAAGAAAGATAAAGATAATCTTATCACTGTTAAATACGTAAAGACAGTAAAATCATCTTCAGGTTCATACAAATTCAACGAAAAGTTGGTTAAACTTGATGATCTTAATAAAGTTACATCTTTAAAGTAAGTTTAAAAATTCTTGATATTTAAAAAACAAAAAGGCTGCTTAAGGCAGCCTTTTTAGCGACAACATAAATTTATTTAGTTTACAACTTTCACATCCAGTGCCTGTAAACCCTTTTCACTCTCTCCCACTGTAAATTCAACCTTTTGACCGTCTTTTAATGACTTGTATCCTTCACCAGTAATAGATTTGAAATGAACAAAAACATCTTGTCCAGATTTTCTTTGGATGAAACCAAACCCCTTGGTAGAGTTAAACCATTTAACAGTGCCGCTTTCACGCTCTGCCATTTTGTAAATCTCCTAAAATATTTTTAAAATGTTAACTTTTGAGCAAAGCGTAAATAACTTGCAGTATGATTTTACAACAAATTATACAACTGCTCACTAATAATCTATATAAAAAATTATTAAATCAAAACACTTTTAAGAATTTTGTGATTTTTGACAAACGATGTTTTTTACAATACCAGATTTGGAGTTAACTTTCACCGAATGACTTTTCATAATTAAACCGCCAAATTATTTGTCTATTATAATTATATGAGCAATTGTTAAGTCTTATAAAAAATTAATTATTTCAACATGCATCGAATAAGCTAAAAACTTTTCGAAATATGATATTTCCACTTGTGAAAAAAAATAAATTCTAATTCAATATAACTGTTTTACTTCTTTGATGTTTTCTTTCCAGCGAATCTAAAAGGTCAATTATTTTTGAAGATAATTCATCAATTGAATCTAACTTTCTCTTAGCTTCATTCTTTTTATCGCTCATAACATCATTTACAATTTCTTCAGCAAGTTTATGCAAATTCACATGCCAGTTTTCAAGCTGAACAAAATCAGGGTCGTTTTTAAAGTGGAAAGAGCCAGAGCCATAATACCATTTCCCTAATGAGCAGCCTTTGTAATTACCTGCTGTTTGTGGCTCAACTTTTTCTTTGCCAAGTATAACGTTCATAAGTCTCATTTTCCATTGACGGTGTGCCAGTTTAGCAGCCGAAAAATCAAAGTCATCGATCCTGACATCATGCCCGGTTGTTTTATTGCTTTTATAGTGAGTGTCAGTTTCAGAAAGTCTGAACATATTTAATAATTCCTGCAAATTTACTGCAAGTTTAGTCAAATCATTTGTTGCTTCTGCTATCTGAGAAACTGCTCTGGCTGACTCTTCTATTATTCCTGAAATACTATCAACATTTGCTGAAACCTGCTTTGATGTAGAAGTCTGTTCTTCGCTTGCAAAGGCTATTTGGCTAACAAGATCAACAACTTCCTGAATATTCGATGGAATTTCAGATAATGCTTTTTGAGAACTCTCAGTCATTTTAATAACTTCCTTTACTTCTATATTCCCTGCATTCATTGTTTCAACCACATTCAGTGTCTCTGTTTGAATATCTGAAATAATTTTACCTATTTCTTTAGTTGATTTAGAAGAACGCTCGGCTAATTTTCTAACTTCATCTGCAACTACTGCAAAACCTCTTCCGTGTTCCCCAGCTCGCGCTGCTTCTATGGCTGCATTTAAAGCCAGCAGATTTGTCTGATCTGCTATGTCATCAATAACTTGCAAAATTCCTGTTATTGATTCTGTTGATTTTCCCAGCTCGGCAAGTCTGACTGAAGTGGACTGAACAAAATTAGCAACTTCTTTTATTTTTGAAATCATTTGATCTATTTTATGAATACTTTCCTGAACCAGTACCCCGTTTTTAGAAGCTTTGTTAGCAGTTTGATTTGCATTATCTGAATTAGATTGAATAGTAGAGTTCATTTGTTCAACAGCTGCAGCAACATCATTAACTTGCGATGATTGTTCTTTTGAAGTTGAGGCAAGTTCCTCTGTTGTGGCAGAAATTTGGCTTGTTGCCGAAGCGAGATTATCTGTTACTTCTCTTACTTGTCTTAGTGCATCACGAATTGAACGAACCATAAATTCAAGATTATCCAAAATTAACTTGTTATTTTCATCTTCAAGTTGAAAATTAAAATCGATAAGGAAATCTCTGTCTGATAAATCCAACATAATCGATTTAATTTTATCTGACTCCTTTTTTAACATATCATTTCTTTGTGCAATATATTCAATAAATTCAAATGTAATTATGCTGTTTACTGCAATAGTACCTATCATTTCAAGGAATTTCTTATCATCTTCATTGAAAGGCATTCCGTCGTTCTTTTCTGATATGTATAAATTTCCATAACTCTTTTGATCATGAATTAAAGGTGTTGCAAGAAGCGTTTTCATTTGAGGATGATTAGATGGAAATCCCGAGGACTTTGGATGCTTAGCTATATCCTCTGTCATTAAAGTTTTCTTTTCTTCATGCAGATAGCCCAATAATCCCTTTCCTTCCGGATATTTTCCAATCATTTTTTCCACATCTTTATTTATTCCGCGATGAATAAAGTTCTTAACTTTATTGCTTTTGTCGAAGACTGAAATTGCTACATACTTAACATCAAATAATTCCTGTGATAAATCTGCAAGCCTGTCAAGAATTCCTTCAATACTTTTTTCGGAACGAAGTTTAAAAAACACATCAACGACCAGATTTGTGTTCCTGACAAATCTGCCAAAAACCCTTTGCACTTTTTCCAAATCAGTAGAAATACTGCTTAACTCATCATGAATTTTATAGTTAAAAGTACCTATTGAGAAATCAAGGTTTGCGATTTTCTTTAGTTCGGTTCTGACATTAGTAAGTTTTGTCAGAAGAATATTGGTAATGAATAATCCTATCAAGCCTGAGATAATTATCGTAATAATTAACCAAACCAGAAAATTGCTCTCAAAATTTTCAATTATTGTTTTAATATTATTTTGAGTATTCGAAGAAATTGCAGAATTAACATCGGTTAAGAGGGAATCTACACCGAGATATAAATAAAACAAGAGCAATACAATAAAAACAGATGCAATTAAAAATTGGATTTTTATACTAATTTTCATTTTAACTTCCCAAAATTTTTGTTTTCCTTCTTATTATCGGAATTAACAGGAAAATTTAAAGTGTTAAAGAGTAAATGTCTGATTAAAATTTCCGGAAATGATTAACTCTCGAGCAATTGAGATTTTATCCTAAAGAATTTAAAAGAAGAGGAATGGTTATATAATGTCTTGGCTAAATTAATAGTTGGAGTAATTCATCGGTTTTTTTTGTTATATAATGAAATAGTAAAACTTACTCCAAAAATTTCAAAATAGCATTAATAATTACTAATGGATGTGGCGGACAGCCGGGAATAAATAAATCAACTTTCACATTGTTAAAAAAAGTTCTGTTAATTTCTTTGGAATCAGCAAACAAACCGCCGGATATTGCACACGCTCCGGTTGCAATAACAATTTTGGGTTCGCTGATACTTTCATAGGCATCAGAAAGTGCTTTTGACATGTTTTTTGAAACCGGACCGGTGATAACAATTCCATCGGCATGTTTGGGAGAAGCAACAAAATCAATCCCAAATCGCCCCATATCAAAATTGACATTTCCACAGGCATTCAGTTCCATCTCACATCCGTTACATCCCGCGGCTGAGACTTGCCTGAGTTTCAAGGATCTCCCAAATATTTTATGAATTTCCTTTTTGGCTTCGATTGCTGAATCAAGAAATTTTTCATATGTGACTGAAGAATCAACCGCAAGTTTTTTTTCTGAATCGCAACCGATTTTATAATTGTTCGAAAATTTTATTGCACCGTAAGAAATCTTTTCACATTCGCCGCAAAAAATACATTTGCCAAGATTTATAGCAAGCGGTTTATCTGATATTGCTTTTGTCGGGCATGAATTAATAATTGATTCAACATTCCCGTTCAATTTGCTTTCATCAATTACAGGAAAACCGCGGTGTTCAGATAATATTTTTGCATCAGCAATATTTTTGATTGCCTGATAACCATGATTTTTACGGGCTTTTATTAAGTCAAACATTTATCACCTTTTTATAAATCAAAACCACAATATGAGAGATTAAAACTTTTATTGCACAGCGGAAAATCTGAAATACCTTCTTCACGCACAGCCAAAGCAATGGCAAACCAGT
>PFVB01000036.1:24518-26723 GCA_002790395.1 Ignavibacteriales bacterium CG_4_9_14_3_um_filter_34_10
CATTTCATTTTTACCGACAGTTAATTCTCCTTTCTGAAAATCAGCTAAAAGATCGTTAATGATTTTTACTGATTGCTGAATTTCAATAAACCGAATATACGAGCGTGCAAAAACATCACCGGAATCAAGAGTGAGTTTGTGAATCGGGAAAAACTGATAAGCACCAAAAGGATGATCAACCCGTGCATCAATTGAAATTCCGCTTGCTCTTGCCGCCATTCCCACCATTCCGATTGCTATTGCAGTTTCTTTCGAAACAATTCCGGTTTTCTCAAGTCTTTCCATGACTGAAGCAGAAGAGAACATTACATCTACCGCAATTTGAATATCATTGTTTACTTTATTTATTGTGTCAATTAAACTCTTTCTTTTCGTTTCATCAATGTCAAAATTTACTCCGCCAGGTTTCATCATTCCACGACCAAAACGATTGCCGCAAATATTCATCGAGGTATTTATTATTAATGTTCGTAAAGCACCAAAAATTGAATTGCCTGTCAAATAAGCAATGTCATTTGAAATAGCGGACAAATCGCCGAGATGGACTGCAATTCTTTCAAGTTCAAGCATTACAGCACGGGTAATTTTAACTCTCTTCGATACATTTATATTCATTAGAGATTCAACAGCGCGTAAAAATGTTCCTGAGTGTGCTATAACCGAATCGCCGGCAATCGACTCTGCAAGTTTTGTCTGATAAAGAATATTATCATTCTTGACAAATAATTTTTCGACACCACGATGCTGAAACCCGAGTTGAATTTCAAGATTATGAACAAGTTCGCCATGTGCAGAAAAACGGAAATGTCCGGGTTCAATTATTCCTGCATGAATCGGACCGACCGCTACTTCATGTACTTCCTCTCCAAGCATTTTGAAAAATTCATACTGTGTTTCATTTGGATTAATGCCGGCAATTCCTTTGCGGACAGGCTTTAGCCACGGATGACCTTCAGGAATAATTCCGCACTGTTCAAAAAGTTCTCTTTCAAAAAGATGTGATGCAGGAATATCAATAGTTAATGAGGAATAACTTTCTCCGCGATTCAGTTCAGTGTATGCAATAAAAATTTTTGATAATTCATCATCAGCAATAAGGCAGTAAATTTTTACTTTATCACTCTCACTAATTCCAAAATAATTCAGAAGCCGTCTTCCGTTTTTCACACTTTCAATAATATCGCTGAAAAATTTATCAGCAGGGAAAAAAGGAATTTCTTTCTGTGAGATACTTTGTAAATTTTTTATTTCACTCCAATTCACATAAACTCCGGCTACTTAAGGAAGTTTGCAGCATTGTTAATTAAGTTAGATACAAAATCAGGCATATTAATTCCAATCAGCAAAAGAATCAAAAGCAATGCAACTTGCGGCACATATGCATTCCAAGTCGGTGCTGATTCAGTTTTATTGTCTGCTTTATCTCCAAATGTCATATTATAGACCGATGAAAACATTCCGAAACTTATTATGACGAGAAACAGGAAGAACAGGATTGCAAGCCAGCTTAAACCCGCTTTCCACAAAGCAACAGTGATAAAAAATTTACTAATGAAAATCGGAAACGGAGGCATTCCCATTATTGCCAATGCAGATATGACCCAAAGCCAACCGGTTTTTGAATCAACGTTTATTAATCCTTTGACATCATCAAATTTTTTACTCTTAAACAGGTAGAGAATATTTCCTGATGTCAGAAATAAAGTTGCTTTTGCAAATGAATGGGAAAGAGTATGAAGCATGGCGGCAAAAATTCCGTATTTGCCAAGTGAAATTCCGATAAATAAAATACCCATATTTTCAATTGATGAATATGCAAGCATTCGTTTGTAATTTTTTGTCCTTACAATAAAAACTGAACTTACAAACAATGATAAAAATCCGGTGACGAGAAAAAAGAAATTTGAAAAATGCTGTTCGCCTGCTTTGATAAAAATTTCATGAACCCGAATCAGTCCGAGCAAAGCTGAGTTAAGCAAAGTACCTGAAAGCATTGCCGACGCAGGGGAAGGTGCTTCAGAATGTGCATCGGGAAGCCATGCGTGAATTGGTGCAACGCCGACTTTCGTGCCAAGTCCAACAAATAGAAATGCGAAAGATATTTTCAGCCAAAATGGATTAATCTTTTTTGCGTTGTTGTATAAATCGGTAAAGAACAAAGAATTTAAATCTCGGCTTCCGATACTTAAAATTATGATACCGACA
>PFVB01000157.1:0-152 GCA_002790395.1 Ignavibacteriales bacterium CG_4_9_14_3_um_filter_34_10
ACAGAAAAAAGAAAATTTGCAAGATTATTATTCAGTTGAGCTGAAATGTTATTGCTGCCGGTTAAGTAAAAATCTGTAAAAGGGAATTGCCAGACCCTGTTCGGATCAACATCTTTAGCTGAAGCGGGAATAAAAACAATTTGCTTACTTGA
>PFVB01000157.1:238-24382 GCA_002790395.1 Ignavibacteriales bacterium CG_4_9_14_3_um_filter_34_10
TTAAATCATCTTTATAAAATATTGTAACTGCACCGCTGCCCATAACTTCACCAACTCCATCCGGAGAAATACAAATTGCAGTTCTGTCATCAACACCAACACCGATTAAATCTCTGCCAGCATAAAAGTATTGATTATAAAGCATTGCAATTAATCGTCCGTGCCTTCCGCGTTCAATAAAGTGAGTATCAAACAAAACATTGGGGACAAGCTTCAGAAAATTATTTTCAAATTTCATTCTGCTGTAAAAAGGATTTTGAAGCGATTCATCGGGATAAACTGAACCATTTTGTGCGCTGAAGTCAACATCGCCAAGCACAGCAGCACCGGCACTTGTTCCTGCAATTACTCCACCATTGTTGAACACATATTGAATTGCAGAATCAACTTTAGTTCCTTTCCAAAGACGAATATAATCCCACTGATCGCCACCGCGTATAAAAATTGCTTTGGCACTAATTAGTTCATCATAATTCGATTGCAAATTAGCTGCAGTGGTGGTGCCAATAGTTTTATTGTATGCTGTATCAGCTCCTAAAAACATAAAGTAATTCGGAAGCCAGTTTGTTGCACTACTAACACCGAGAATAATAGTTTTCCCGCTATCAGATTTTTGAACAATCCAACTATAAGGAGCATCGCTCCAATCATTATAATTTTCTGATCCACCGCCAATTGCACAAACATAACCTTGCGCAAATAGATTAAGAGTAACAGTAAGAGTAAGAAATAAGATTTTTTTTAAAGTCATATACATTAAAAATAATTTTTAATCTGTAGAGAAAGGGATTGTCATTTCCGTTTGTTAGTTATTGTTTTATCAATCATAATGTAACATATTATCATACAAATATTTTTGTAGGGGAGAGGCTTGCCTCTCCCGTTTTTATTTACCATAAAATATTTGGCCAAAATTATAAAAACAATTTAGCGGTCGGGGCAAGCCCTGTCCCTACATTTTTATAATTCTAAATTATCGGGATTGTTTTTTTCAATCTCCCAACGCAAAGGATTTTGATCAATATATTGTCTTATGTAATACAATTCTTTTTCATCTCTAATTATTCTATCATAAAAACTTCTTTGCCACTTAAAATCAATTAGTCCTAATTTATGAAGAGAAATTGTTGTTAATGACTTGAATGCTCCTATAATATTTGAAACACTTCTTTTCTCATCACTATTATTATCAAGAATGAAGATAAAATGGATGTGGTTAGGCATAATTACATAGTAATCAATTTCAACAGATTTATATCTTTCTTGAAGACTTAATAATATTTTTTCAATTTCTCTACCATAAATATTTAAGTTCAGTTTTACATTTTTAACATCCCCAAAAACAATCTTAAAATTGTTTACACATATTGTAATAAAATAATATCCACCGTTTGAATAATCGTATTCCTTGAGTCTTGTTGATTTTCTAAACGGATTTTCTTTCTTATTATTCATATTATTTTTTATTCGTAGGGGAAGGGCTTGCCCTTCCCGATGTTTTTCCAAGACAATAGTTTAGATTACGACTGTCGGGGCAAGCCCCGACCCTACAAATTATATTTTTATATTAAAATAATTACGGTCAGGGCAAGCCCTGTACCAACAGTTTTTTAATGTTTTCTTATTAATTATATCGCAAATTTCAATGAAATTCTGTGAACATTGGGTAACAAATCATAAAGCGAATAAGAATAATCAAAATAAATGAATGAGTCTGAAAACGGAAAACTCGTACCAGCCCCAAAAGCAAATTTCTGGTCATCGAAATTATATTTATATCCACTACGCAAAAACAATCTGTCATAAAATGATATTTCTGCACCGGCTAATATTCTTTCTTTATTGTCATTAGGGTGTGTCGCATCAAGACTTCCGCGCACTTTAATTATATCGGTATTTAATAAATCCATAGCAATTCCAACCTGAAAATGAAGCGGCAATGGATATTCCTCAGTTTTTAATCTTGCCGGAGTTAATCTGCTTGTTGGAAAATCTTTATCTTTCAGATAAGTGATATCCAGATTTGAGCCATCAAACTGCATGTCACCACCAAAGTTTGTCATACTCATTGCAATTGTCAGATTTTGGAAATCAATTAAATACTGTGTGCCAATATCAATTGCAAAACCATTTGCTGTTTCATCCCAGATTTGCTGATTAATATACTTTGCAGTAATTCCAAACCTAAATCTGTCGGTCAGATTTTTTGCATAAGTCAAACCAAGAGCAAGATCGCCTGCGTCAAAATATCTACCAGTTCCGTTTGGATTTATTTCATCGGTAACTTCCATCCGTCCAGTTGTAAAAACAATCATGCTAGCTCCAAGCGAACCATATTCATTTGTATTATATACTACAGAAGTTGCATAATAATCAAACATTTCAAACCACTTGAAGAATGAAAAAAACACTTCAACGTTTTTGACTTGAACAATTCCTGCAGGATTCCAAAATACAGATGAAGCATCATCGGCTAAACCCACAACTGCACCACCCAATGCTTCTGCCCTTGCACTTGCTGGTATTTGTAAAAACTGTCCTCCAGCTGTTCCAAGGTTTGGGTTTTGTGCAATGACTGTGCTTGTAAAAATTATTGCAAATAATAATAGCTTTTTCATTTTAATTCCTGTGCAATTCAATAAAATAAGTTTTATTTAATTACGGCAAATCTTTCCATGTACTGATCGGTTTTTGTTTTGACCACATAGATATAAACACCGGGTGCAACTACTCTTCCGCTTTCGGTACGCAGATCCCAAACTTCAGTTCCGTTTGTTGAATTGTGGTAAATAGTTTTTACACGATCAGCATCAACCGTAAAAATGTGAATTGTGCATTCTGGAGGTAAGTTAATAAATTGAATTTGTCTTAATGGCTCTTTTCTCAATTCACCAAATTCAGGTTCGTATAAAGATGAAACAATGTATGGGTTAGGCACGACTCTGATTTTGCTCAGTGATTTTTTTACTTCTGTTCGGCTAATGCTTGACCTTTTTATTTTGAATTCATATTTATCAAGTATATTTGGCTCTACCTGTTTCTGTACTTCAATAGAAAATTTGTTTCCTGCAGCCGGAGGATTTGAATTCGGAAAACTAATCTTTCCTGTTATTCCGTCGAAACTAAAAGTCTGATTGTTGAATACAGTATCAGCAGCAATGGTTGTGTTTGAAACAGAGATTATCACAAAACCATTTCCGCCAATAATTCCGCTTGACAAAATGCTCACCTCATACAAATTATTTTTTATTAACGAATCATTTGTCACTGTAAAATCAACAGTCACATTATCGGTTCCACCAATTCTCGAAACACTTTTGATTATATCCGGGTAATCAAGCGAGATTATAACTCCGTCATTTGTTGAATATTTTTTGCCGATGTTAAATGGTCTTCCATGCAAAACGGTGTCCGAACTATTTTTAATAATATCAGCAGCGAAATTGATGGTTATTAAATCTCCCATTTCAGGCCTTTTATCTGCCGGAAGACTTGTATCATCCCGCATACTTATTTTCAGTCCATGACCGGTAATTACCAAATCTCTCCCGCCATTCGGATAATTATATCCGGCTCTGATAATTGTCCCATTAGTTAAATTAAGCAAATCAAAATTATTTGCAGAATTAAACTTGATACCGTATTTATTGGGTTTTGATAATGTTGAGTCGGTAACTGTAACTGTAACTTTTGTTTCAAGATTACCACTTTCTTTTTTAGCGACGTAATTAAACCGCAGATCATATTTGTTGTCGGCAAGAGTTTCATCATCAATCGGATCAACAATCAAATCATAATTTGATAATCCTTGTCCTACTTTTTTAATTTCATAACCGGAAACCGGTGTTCGCCCAATTGCATCCGAGCGAGGTATCAGTGAAACTGTGTTTTCCGATGAAAGCGTGTTGCCCAAAGGACTTTCCAAACTTGAGACTAAATCATTTCCTTTATCAAATGCGGTTGCAGTGTACCAATATTCAAACCCGTTGATGATTGTTGAATCGGTTAAACTATATTGAATTCCCGTATCATCACCAATGCCATTAACAACATCAAACTCGTCAATTTTATCCCAGTTAATTCCTTTGTCTTTGCTTCTGTAAATTCTGTAACCCTCAAAATCAAATTCACCTGAAGATGGGTCCGGATTCAGTTCTGATTTATCATCCCAGTATAAAATATTATTATTATCTCCGGCTATTCCGAAAAGTTTTGGTCTTTCAGGTGGTTTAGGTAAATTGAAATTTGCATTGACAGTATTCTGTGCGGTTGTAGCTGCTGCCAGCAGTTCATCCAAGTTTTCTCCTGCAACAAAAGCTGTGATAAATGTCAGAGTATCTCCGACATTTATATTGTATGGACCGGAAGATAATGTGGCAACCAAATCCAAGCCGGAACTTGGTATTGTATTTACATCATCATAATGTAAGTTGGAGCTGTTTCCCAGATGGAAAAATTTTGAGCCAAGCGATGAATTATAAAGAGAAGCAGAACTTGACATAATTCCATATTGAATAGAATCCTGGTCTCTGTCGTCATCATATAAATTATAATGCATATCAGTAACGCCAAGCATTTTTCCATTGACCAAAGGTGTCTTCAAAAACACAACACCAAACAAACCCGTTTTTCCTCCCGGCCATTCCGGAGAAATTCCATCATCGTAGAAATAAACAAAATTTCTGTCTTTCATAAAATTTATTTTGTCATCACTGTATTCTGGAGTTCCGCCACTAATGTTTCCAACATCAATATCTGAGTAAAGAGCAAAAAACAATTTTTCCAGATTGTTATTTCCTTTGTTTACAATCTGAAATTTGTAGAACAGAATGTTTTTTGCAAAGTTCACTCCAAATGCATAACCGGTTTGAATTACCTGTAAACCTAAAATTCTATTTACATTATTACTGTTGTTATTACTGTCGCTGTAAACACAATAACTGTCCTGATCAGAAATAAACAAGTTGTTTCCATTTTTATCTTTCACGGGCCAACCATTTGTCGGATGCCAGGTTTGAGGGTTGTCGCTGAAGGCAACTTGTGCTAAATCTTTATTATGATAGCCACCGATAGCTTCCCATTCTTCGTTTGTAGTATGAAGAGCTTGAACAACATTACCGGGAATTCCAACCCACGGATTAACACGGTAGATATAATGTTTTGTGCTGTTGATTGGAAATTCACCCGATGGTCCTTGTGTTACTCTCCTTGGGTATAGTTTTCCCCTGTTTTCGAAAAACAATCCTATATTGCTGGCATTGTGAGTTCCACCGGCTCTATCGTCTATTCCGGAAATTTTATCAACCTTCATTCTTTCCTGTTCTTCAAGATCCTTTTTTGATTGAGCCATAATATTTATAACAACAAACAACATCAAAATTAAAATCAATATTTTCTTCATATTTATTACCTCTTATATCAAAAATTTATTGTTGTGCCAATTCTAACAGATCTTGGGGGTCCATAATTCGATGGATCTCTCATCCATTCAACTGAATGACCGCCTTCAAATGTAAAATCAGGTTCACCCGTATCACGATAGACGTAAAAAATATTACGATGATCTGTTAAGTTCAACACTTCAGCAAACAGCCTGATTTTAATTCCATATAATGCATCAAACTCTTTTCCAACCATCATATCAATCGAGTAAGTAGAAGGCTGACGCAATGAATTCTTATCAACAAAGCCAACATCTCTTCCACCCGGAGTGTACGGTGAGCCCGAACTAAATCTAAAAACAAAACTCAAATCCAAATTATCAAAAATGTGTTTCCCAAACAGCATCGGTCCTTCCATATCAGGAATTTGAAATGTACAAGTAGCATTCAAAACATGTGTTCTATCAAAATCAAGATAGTAAAGTTGCGTCGATTCCGCAGTGCCGGGATACTGTTCTGTCTCCGATGAAGCACTTCCTTTTGCGATAGAATAAGTATAGCTCAATCCAGCCGAAAAATAATTATCCGGGCGAATATCAAGAGTAAATTCAAAGCCTTTTACATTTGCATAATCTTCATTTACATAAAGAGTGTAACCTGTATATCTGCCGTCAACGAAAGGGAAGTAATATCGCGTTCCAATTAATCCGGCGATATCACGATAATATGAAGTTAAGTTTATTGCTATCCGTTCAGATAGTTGATGAGAAATTCCCACCTCATACGAAATTGTTCTTTGTGCATCAAGACTTGGCTGACCAAACAGTGGTTCACGCACGTTTAAGTCGTATTGATTATTCTCAAACAAATATTGAAAATCAGGATTCTGGAAAAAATGGCCGTAAGAAAAATGAAGTTTTGTACGGTCAGAAATCGGATGCGCTATACCTATCCTTGGCGAAAACTGTGTTCGCGGTTTTGCCGATATAATTGAATTTGCATCTAACGGATTGTTGCGAAAATTAATATTGGCATTCATCACATCATATCTTAAGCCGAGATTTATTACTAAATATGGCAGTTCAATTTTATCCTGAATGTATCCTGCCAATTCAAATGGATTTGTTGAATAATCATTTATGTACGGAAAATTCCTTTGGGGATCATAGATACTGAAATATCTAAGCTTATGTTTTTTGTATGAGAATCCAAACTTTACTTCATTCAAAGAATTAATTTGCCAAACAGCATCTGCCTTTGCATTTAGTGTAATTGTCCGGCTGTCATTAAGTTCGGGAGGATCTGCTTTCGAATAAAATTCAAATCCGTTTCCGATATCAAAATATTCAAACTGAGAAGACGATAAATATTCTGAAGTGTCTTTCCCAATTCCCGAATAATATCCTTGATTAAAGTATGATAAACGGAACTCATAGAAAAAATTATTGCTGATTGTGTGTGTTGCTGTAAAAGCCGTATGCCAGCTGTCTGTCTCTCTTCTCAAATATTGGTCGGAGATATATCGATAGGCATGATTATAACTTTGACGTTTTCCAAGACTACCTCTATTTGTGACAGATAACTTAATATTTGGAATAGAGGTCAAAGTTAATTTCGAAAAAAATGTTTTGTCATCATTATACCCGAATGGTAAATAGCTGCCTCTTTTGTCTTGTTCAGCAGAAATGAAAAACTTTAAAGGAGAGAAAAATAATGGACCGCTTAAACTCCCGTTTATTCTTGACTCTTCTAAATTAGAATATTTCTTGACTCCAAATTGTGAGGTTCTATATTCAACTTTTCCGGTTAATTTATCTGCTCCATCGCGGGTAACAATATTAACAACTCCGCTCAATGCATTTCCATATTCAGCATTAAACGTTCCGCTAAGCAAACTCATTTCCTGAATTGCGTCATTATTTACCTGTGTGGCTAAACCACCAAGCAAAGGATCAACGACAAGCATTCCATCAATCATATAAGCGACCTCATTGGATCTGCCACCACGTATATGAAGATTTGCTCCGCTACCAACAACTCCGGCTTGCAGTGAAAGCAATTCTGTAAAAGTTGTAACAGGCAACGATTCAATTTTATCCCGATTAATTACAGAGATTGAACTGGTCAAATCTTTTTGAATCATTGGATTATCTGCCTTTACAACCACCTCTCCAACCTGTAAAGTTTGTGGCTTTAATTCAACCGAAAGAAGAGTTGTCTGGTCAACAATTATTACTACGTTTGTAATTTTTTTTGTTTCATATCCAATAAATGAAATTTTGACATTGTATTTTCCGGGAGAAATATTCAGGATAACATATTCACCGTCAATATTGGTTGCAGCGCCAAAAGTTGTCCCTTCCAAAATAATATTAGCCCCAATGAGTGGTTCACCGGTTTCAGCATCTTTTATTTTTCCGGCTAATTTTCCAGTAACCCCTGCAAACAATTGAAATGATATAAAAAATAAAATTAAAATTAATTTTTTCATCTCTGACTCCCGTAATCAGATTAAATAATTATTTGATCATAATCGATCATAATTTTCTCGCTTTCTTTCAAAACTTTTTCAGCACGTGATTTATTTTTCATTACACAAGCGGTTGCAATTGCGTTTATCAGTACTGAAATTGCAGCAAACGAATTTGTGAACAGTAAATTTTCACTTTTAACAATCAGAGCGTGTTTTGAGAAAAGTGCAATTGGCGAAGAGGGTTTGTTTGTTATGCTTATAAGAGAAATGTTTTTTTGATTAGCATATTTCCCAAGTTCCACCGTTTCTTTTGAATAAGGTGGGAAGGAAAAGGCAATCAGCAAATCATCCTTCTTCAGATAACTCAGTTGTTCTAAAAACAACGTGTGAGTGTGTTTCAAAACACTTGAATCAACACCAACCTGTGTAAGCTGATAAGCCAATATTTCTGCGAGCAAATATGATATTCCCAAACCCGCAGTAAAAACCCGGTTTGATTTAATTATCTGCTCAATAACTTCATTAAATATTTCTCTGTCAATGATTGTCAGCGTATCATTAATGTTTTTCACATCAACATTTGCAATTGAAGTAAGAATATCATCTTGCAGTTTGCTTTTATCTATAAGCGGAAACACCAGATTTTTTTTTAATTGCTGTTTTAGCGAGTTCGAAATTTCATTTCTTAATTCGCTGAATCCGGCAAAGCCTACACTTTGAGTAAACCTGACAACAGAAGCAACGCTGACATCAGTAAACTGCGCCAACTTCTGAACATCAAGAAAAGGAATGCTGTCAAAATTATCAAGAATATAATCGGCAACCTTTTTTTGATTAGCAGGCAGTTTTTCATACCGGCTTTGAATTTTCTGTTGAATCTCTTTATATCTTGTTACCATAATTATTTCAGCAAAATCATTTTTTTTGTCTCTGAAAAATAACCTGCATTTAATGTATAGAAATAAATTCCTGCTGATAAATTCAGATTGCCAGTTGAAAAATGATAATTGTAAGTTCCGGCTTTCTGCTGTTCATCAATTAATGTTGCCACTTCCTGTCCGAGCAAATTAAATATCTTTAACTGAACAAAACCTTCTTCAGGCAATTCATACTTTATAATTGTGCTTGGATTAAACGGATTCGGATAGTTTTGATGAAGTGAAAAATTTTTTACAACGGAATTATTTTCTTCAACGTCCGTAATCAATTTGTATTTTGACTGAGCTTCATTCATGTTCGCTAACATTTCTACCTGATTTGCCCCTATTGCCACAGCATAATAAAATGTTATTGTTCCTCTTTTGGCAACCTGTTTAGGTGCATGAGAAGTAATGATTACGGGACCATCAGCAGTTGTTGAAACATATTGTGGTTCGATTGAACCGGCATTCAGCCAGTTCCAGTAATTTGTATCAACTTCATATCCGCTGAACCATTCAATGGACTTCAATGAAACAAGTGGTTCTGATAAAAGTTTATAACCAACATTAGTAGCTCCGCGATGTGAACGGATAATATTATTTGTCGCATCGTAAGTTACAGTATCCAAACCATATTCTCCATCAAGAATTGGAACAATATCTAATCCACAAATTGCGTTAAATGGCTCTACTTCATTGCTTGTAATTATAAATTTCAAAATTGCATATCCACCATCATTCCATCCCATTACAGTAAGTTTTTCTAGAATATTTGGCGGAGCTGAAGAATATGCATTGTTAAATGTTCCGTTAATTTCAAAATCGCTTTTTGTCGGCGAAGTATTCAGCGAAGTAGCCACTTCAACATCAGCATCATTCTGATAATCAAAGACAGACTCTTTATTCATTCCTACCAAAACAGAAATCCTTTCGATTTGTTTAACTCCACCAGTGTCCGGCGTGAACATTCTGATTCTTCCATATTCACCCACATAAACTCCAAGCTTGCCTGTATTAAATGCTGCCTCCTGAGCAAAAACAAAAGTAGCGCTCAGTACGAATACGATTAATAAATATGTAAAAATATTTTTCATAATGTACCCCTTATAATTATTGATGAAAAAATTAATTAAAAACATTACTGCCATCCCATTAAATTTGGTGGTATTAAAAGAATTATTCCCAGGATGAATAAAATGAACATTAAAGGCAAAACTACCTTAGCCCATTTTTCCCACGGAACCCGAGCCATTGACAATGCACCCATTGTTACGGCTGATGTCGGTATTATGATATTTGTATACTCGCCAAACTGAAAAGCAAGAATTGCAGTTTGTCTTGATACTCCTGCAAGGTCAGAAAGCGGTGCCATTATTGGCATTGTTAATGCAGCTTGTCCACTTCCGGAATGAACAAAAAAATTAATAACCGCCTGCACAAGAAACATTTTTTGTGAGGCAAAAATTGGTGATGATGACTGAACAAACGGAGAAAGTTTATATAACAATGTATCTATTATTTGTCCGTCTCTCGAAATAACCAAAGTCGCTCGCGCAAGTGCAATAATTAAAGCAGTACCAACCAGGTCCTTTGCGCCATCCACAAATGATTTTATAATTTCATCGCTTTTTAGTCCGCCAATTATCCCCGTCAGTATTCCCATTATAAAAAACATTGCAGCAATTTCCTCTATGAACCATTTAAATTGAACTACACCGATGACCAATAAAATCAGCGACAAAGCAAAAGTAAGAAGTACAATTTTATGTTTGATTGAAAGTATATTCTCGTTTCCGTTTGTTGATTCGTTTTTCAGCAGCAACCTTCTTTCTGCATCCTCTTTGAAAACCGCGCTTTTTTCAGGATTCGCAGTTATTTTTTTTACATACCACATCAAGAATATTATTGCCACAGCAGTTGATACTGCCCAACTGATTACTCTATATCCAATTCCTGAAAACAGCGGAACTTCTGCAATTCCCTGAGCAATTCCTACATTAAATGGATTCAGGAAAGCACTTGCAAAACCAATATGCGCTCCAATTAATGGTATTGCAACGCCAACAATTGAATCATATCCAAGAGCGAGACAAATCGGGACAATTATTAAAACGAACGGAATAATTTCTTCATTCATTCCAAAAGTGGCTCCTCCCAAAGAAAACATAATCAACAAAACCGGAATAAACATTTTTTGTAACAGTTTAGAAGAGCTGTGTGCTTTTGCAAGTTTGTGAATCAAAGAATTAATTGCATCGGTTTTTGCCAATATATTAAAAGCTCCGCCAACAATTAAAACGAAACCGATAATCACTGCTGCTTCGACAAATCCTTTCAGCGGTGCAATAAAGATAGCAAAGAATCCCTGCGGATTGTTATCAATATATTTGAATGAATTCTGAACAACAACTTCACGCCCATTAATATTGGTTCTTTCATATTGTCCGCCGGGAATAATCCACGTTAGTGCTGCAATAATAATGAGCAGCGAAAATATCAGAAGATATGTATTGGGTACGCGAAATTTAAGTTTACTCATTCAATCACTTCTCTGGTTTTCAGATTAAGTTTATCACCGCTTATTAACAAATGCATTTTAATATTTGAGATTCCGAGATTCAAACTTTTATCCGTTTTAATATTTTTGCTTTCAGTTGGGTCATAAACCAATACCTGATTTCTTCCAATTACTTCGAAAGTATCATCCGGTTTAACAATTATAGCAGTTGATTCATCGATTGCAATACCGAGAAGATTGGGATGTTCACACATTAATGTAATTAACCGATTGTGTCTTTTGCGTTTTAAAAAATGCTGATCAATAATTGCGTTTTTAATAAAACCAAATCCTTTTGCCGTTTCAATATTTCCTTTTTGAATTGATATAAAAGAACTGCTGCTGTCTTTGTTGATTAATTCATTACCCGTGAGCATAATTTCACTCATCACCGCGGCACCGGCACTCGACCCTCCAACCACTCCATTTTTATTATAGATATCAAAAACTTTATTTAATAATCGAGTGCCGATCATATCCCGCGTTAAGTCACTCTGATCGCCGCCAAGAAAAAAAACAGCATTTGCCCATTCCATTTTTTTCAGGTTCTCTTCATTGTCCGCAGTTTCTCTGTTGAATAATAAATAATCAGCCTGTGCACCCAGACTGATATAATCTCTCTGCTGCGATTCACTGCTTCTTTTCGGCTCAGAACCGGCATTAGGTATAATAATTATTCGTGCATCTTTTCCGCCGGCAAGCTCAACAAATTTCTTTTGAATTTCTTTGGTCTGAACACCTCCGACAATCACCAAATAACCCTTCGATTGAGCCTGAAGTAATGTTTGAAATAGAAATAGTACCATGAACAAATATTTTATTGATTTCATTTTCAATCCAATTTAATTAGTTCAAAAGCAATTTCAGCAGATTTATTTAGGTCTTCAAGCATAACAAATTCTTCATTCGAATGAGGGTTCTGTGCACCTATTCCGATATTCACCGACTCAATACCTTTTTCGTTAAATGAATTTGCATCACTTCCGCCGAGCGATATTTTAGCAATTGGCTTCAATCCCACGTTTTTAATTGCATTGACAATCTCTTTATAAACAACGGTATCTTGCTGAATTGAATATGGTTTAAAATCCCAGAAAAATTCATATTCGATTTTTGCATTTACTTTCCTGGCTTCATTTTGAAATGTTTTAATCAGTTTATCAAAATATTTTTCGGCTTTTGATGAATTAAACGACCTAACTTCACCTTCAATTTCAACAAGTTCAGGGATAACATTTACAGCCGAACCACCTTTCAAAAGTCCAACATTCATTGTTGTTTCAGAATCAATTCTTCCAAGCGGAAGCAGGCTGATTGCGTTGGCAGCCACACTTATTGCATTGATTCCTTTTTCCGGTGAAATGCCTGAATGAGAAGCTTTGCCAATCACTTTTAATTTGAATCCAATTGCTCCACAAGCCGAGGAAATGAAATTCCCAGGACGATAACCGGAATCAAACACAAAGCCTTTTTTAATTTGTCCGTTTACACCAAGATATTTTGAACCAAACAAAGTTGTTTCTTCGCATGTCGTAAAAACAACCGTAAAATCTTTCACACTGATTTTTTCTTTTCTGATTTTTTCTAAAGTATAAAGAAGTACTGCAACACCGACTCTATTGTCAACTCCAAGCACTGTATCGCCTGAGGAAGTAATTCTGTCTTCTGTAATAACAGGTTTTACATTTTCAGTTGGTCTTGCTGTATCCATGTGTGAACTGATTAAAAAATCACCGCCGCTTCCCACTTTGCAAATAATATTATCAGTATTGCTTTTAGTGAATTGCGAGGCATTATCAAATTCTACGTTAAAATTTAATTCTGTTAAAAACGAATTAATGTAATCCGCAAGTGCTTTTTCATTGCCCGATAGTGCATTGATCTTGATTACTTCTAAAAATATTTCTGTAAGTCGTGATAAGTTCATGCGTAATTTTCTTTACATGTTGATAAAATAATGTAATGTTTGTTACATAAATAACAAAGCGGAATGAATTAGTCAAGAAATATTTTAAAAAAAAGTTAAAAGGTTTGGCTTAATTTTTGAGCCGAAAAGAGATGTATTTTATACTGCGGCCTTCTTTGAGATAATGTTTTTCGTACTTGGTTTGAATTGCAGCTATGATTGGAATATCTTTTTCGGCATGAATATTATTTGATTTGTAAATGATCTGGTATTTTGAATCAGACAAGATCCCCATAGCATAATCGAATAAAATTTCATTATCGGTTTTTAGATGAATTTTTCCGCCCTGTGATAAAATACTTTTATATATTTCAAGAAACATCGATGAAACCAATCTCCGACTTTCAGATGCTCTTCTGATATGAGGATCAGGAAAAGGAATTATTATCTCTTCAATTTTCTTTGTTACAAAAAATTCAGATAGAGCTTCTATATTTCCACGAAGAAAGGCAGCGTTTGTTAATTTATTTTCAAGTGCAATTTTTGCTCCTACCCAAATTCTTGCGCCTTTCAAATCAACTCCGATAAAATTTCTATGCGAAAAATTACGAGCAAGTGAAATAGTATAGTCGCCGTGACCGCATCCAATTTCGAGTGATATCGGGTTTTCATTTGCAAAATATTTAACAATGTCTTTATCAGTACTTCCGTTTTTAATATTAAAAACATTCGGCAGTAAATTAACTTCAACTATTTTTTTGTGTTTTGTTCGTGCCATTTTATAATTTTGAATATTTGGAGAACAAATATAATACACACTATATTTACATTATTAATTAGATACTAGAAAGAAAAATGTAAAATGCTAAAACTTATTTCGTGGAATGTAAACGGAATTCGTGCTGCAGCAAAAAAAGGCTTGCTGGAGTGGTTGAAGCGGGAATCGCCTGATATATTTTGCGTACAGGAAACTAAGGCTTGGGAAGAGCAACTTGATGACAGTTTAATATATATAAGTGGATATTACTCCTACTTTTCTAAACCGGAAAGAAAAGGATATAGCGGTGTTGCGGTATATACAAAGCAAAAACCTTTATCTGTTCAAATTGGTTTAGGCATACCTGAGTTTGATACAGAAGGCAGAACATTAATATTGGAATATGAAAATTTTATTTTATTCAATATTTATTATCCCAACGGAAAACAAAATCCCGAAAGATTAAAATATAAATTAGACTTTTATGAGGCATTTCAAAATGTTTGCGTGGAATTGCTCAAACAAAACAAAAAAATTGTAATCTGCGGTGACGTAAATACGGCACACAAAGAAATTGATCTTGCCAGACCGAAAGAAAACTCAAATGTTTCGGGCTTTTTACCTGAAGAACGGGCTTGGATTGATAGATTTTTGAGTGCCGGTTTTATTGACACGTTACGAATGTTCAATGACAAACTTGAAGTTTATACATGGTGGGATATGGTTACTAGAGCAAGAGAACGAAACGTCGGCTGGAGAATTGATTATTTTTTTATATCAGAAAATTTAAGAAACAATATTACAAATGCTTTTACAATGCCTGATATTATGGGCTCTGATCATTGCCCTGTTGGGATAGAACTAAAATTTAACTGAGGAAAACATGAATGAATTAAAATATCCAATTGGAAAATTTGAATATTTTGGAATGAAATCTTTGGACGAAAGAGATGAGGCAATTGAAAGCTTGCTCTTAATTCCCTTCGTTCTTCGACAGGAAGTTGAAGAGTTAAACGATGAACAACTTGATTGCACATATCGGGAAAATGGCTGGACAATCCGTCAAGTGGTTCATCATCTTGCTGATGCACATTTGAATGCATATTTAAGATTCAAACTTGCTTTGACGGAAGAAAATCCAACCATAAAACCTTTTCTTGAAGCAAAATGGGCGGAAACTCCCGATTGCAAAAAAGGTGAAATTTCAATTTCGCTCGATTTACTTGAAGCAACTCACCGAAGATGGAATGCACTTTTAAGAGCGATGAGCAATCATGATTTTGAGAAAACTTACTTCCACCCGGAACAACAAAGAATTTTCACATTAGATGAAGCGTTGTCGCTATATGAATGGCACGGACATCATCATATAGCACACATTACAACAGTAAAAGCAAGAAAAGGCTGGTGATCCTGATTCAGACTGTTTTTAATTTCTAAGGAAATCAATAAATTTAGAGTGATTAAAACTAAATTAATTCATACAATATTATTATAAGGCGAGTTGATAATGAAAATTCATGAATATCAAGCAAAGGAAATTTTAAAAAAATTCAACGTTCCCATTCAAGATGGAATTGCAATTAAGAGTTTATCAAAATTCGATGCGGCAATTGCAGAATTGCAAAAACGCGGGCTCAATCAATACGTTGTAAAATCACAGATTCACGCTGGTGGACGAGGGAAAGGAAAAATTTACAATCCCAAAAACAGAACAGAATTAATTCAAGATGGTGGTGTTAAGTTCACCACATCGGTTGAAAAAGCAAAAGAATATGCAACCAGAATGCTGGGAAATCTTTTGGTTACACATCAAACCGGTGCTGAAGGAAAAATTGTAAAAACTCTTTTTATTGCTGAAGGTTTGGATTATAAAAAAGAATTGTATCTGGGAATCTTACTCGACAGAAATGTTTCAAAAAATGTTATTATGGCTTCGACAGAAGGTGGGGTGGAAATCGAAAAAGTTGCCGCTGAAACTCCCGAAAAAATTATTAAAGAATGGGTTGAGCCCGGTGTCGGTTTGCGTCCATTCCAAGCACGCAAAGTTGCTTTTGGACTTGGACTTGAAGGAGCAGCTTTCAAAAGTTTTACTAATTTCATTTCGCTGCTTTACAAAGCATACGAGCAAACTGACGCTTCAATGCTTGAAATAAATCCCTTAATAATTACAAATGATGACCGAATCGTTGCACTTGATGCAAAAATGAATTTTGATGACAATGCATTATTCCGTCATCCGGAAATCGTTGCTTATCGTGATATCGACGAAGAAGATCCATTAGAAGTTGAAGCTTCAAAATATAACTTAAACTATATTAAACTCGATGGTAATGTTGGCTGTATGGTTAATGGAGCCGGACTCGCAATGGCAACGATGGATATCATTAAACTTGCCGGCGGAGAACCTGCAAACTTTTTGGATGTCGGCGGCGGTGCTAATAAAGAAACGGTAAAAAACGGTTTCAAAATTATTCTTTCGGATAAAAATGTTAAGGCTATTTTAATTAATATTTTCGGTGGTATCGTACGATGTGACAGAGTTGCTCAAGGTGTAATTGATGCTGTTAAAGAGATGGAAGTCAACGTACCAATTGTCATCCGGCTTGAAGGTACAAATGCAATTGAAGCTGGTGAACTTTTACAGAAATCAAGTCTGAACTTCGAAGTTGCAATGACATTAAAAGAAGCAGCTGAAAAAGTAACTGCGGTATTAAAAAAATAATATTGATTTTTTAACATCAATAAACATCTTCAAAATTAAAAGCCCCGAAGGTTTTTCTCCGGGGTTTTTTAAATCAATGAAAATCAAATTAATCCAATAAATCTGCATTCTATTATTATCTCAGTAATATCATCTTCTTTGTTTCTAAAAATGTGCCGGCTCTTAGTGTGTAAAAATACATTCCACTTGAGAACTGCATATTGCCAATTGAGAATTGCAAAATATATGTACCTGCTGGTTTTTGTTCGTTTACAAGTGTCGCAACTTCACGCCCGAGAATGTCGAAAACTTTCAGTGATACATTTTGTAGCACAGAATAGTATTCTGTGCTACTGGGAACAGAATATTGTATAGTTGTGCTTGGGTTAAAAGGATTAGGATAATTCTGAAACAGTTGAAATTTTTCCGGAAGATTATTCTGCTCTGCGTTTGTAGCTTCAGAAATTACAATATGATAATCAGCACCATTATTATTATCCCAAGTGTTATCAGCATAATGAATTACAAAAGCAACGCTTGAAACTTTTTGAGCTGCATTGTTAAAAGGTCCAAGTTTTACTGAATAAGATTGATTGCCCGAATCAACAAAAGGAGATTCAACCGCAGGTCCTGAATTATTAAATAATACCGAACCGGCAGGCCAATAAACGGGATTGGGCGATTTCCATGAATTGCCTGTGTAATTTACTCCCCAGTGAAGTTTAGCCGTTTTCCCTGCATTAATCAAAGTGATTGTTATTGTGTCATTTATATTTGGATTTTCCGGAAGCCAGTTAAGTGATTTTGGATTAGTATTTCCGCTTGCCTCTCCGACCCAGACATGCATAATTGGAGATTTGCTTACGTTATCATTTTGATCAATTGCTTCCACATAATAATCAACTAATTTGCTTTTAATACCGCTGACTTTAGCCGAATACTCTTTTGCTTTAAACAATGGTAGCGGATTTGTTTTTGCCTGTATTTCTTTACCCGTCATTTCCAAACTTGTCCAAAGCGAAACGCTATTTCCATCAGCATATAAAAAATTATCTTTGCTAAGATCTGAATTATCTGAATTTGATGTACGGAATTTTAGTTTAACTGATTTCAGTCCGTTGATATCATAAACATAAGTCCAAACCTGAAATTCACTTGACATATCAGTATTCCATTCTTTTCCGCCCGGATTATAAGGCTCGCGCTGAGGAAGGTAAATTGTCGGTGGGGTTAAATCCGTTCCGGATGAAATAACATTCTGTGAATACTGAATTGATTTATTGGCAGCAACAGTTGGATTCGCATCCCAAATTCCATCCGTCGAGCCATCCCAATACCAGTAATCACTTGATTCACCGACAAGCAAATATTTCCATGCATTAATTGTATTGGAATTAGAATTGTCAATCTGTTCTGCAGTATAAACAAAATTTTTTGTCGCAGTAATTACACCCCAACTGTTTCTGTCTGGGCTGTATCCATCTGTTGAAGGATCGCCATTCCATTTTTTAAATTCGGGATCGCCATTATCAGCACCGCTCCAACTTCCGTCTTCAATATGAATAACATCATTTGCATCAGGAGGAAATATTTCGAGATAATCCTGAATTGTAGTACAGACAAACCGGGTTGAATTTGACTTCAGCCAGTTAACAAAATTCTGAAAATTATTATTGTAATACGATTCACTCCCGCCGCCGTAATTATCGCCGTCATGTGCAAGTACAATTAAAATCGGATGATTTGAATCTGTATTATAACTCTCCAATTGACTTAAAACATTCTCATAATTCAACGCACCAAAGCCGCCGCGACCATCTTCATTGCCCAAATATCTGTCGGCAGGTACAGCAATAATTTTAGATGATTCACCGGTTTCGGGATTAATGAACTCAACAAAATGAGGCTGATGCGACCATCGGGCAGAAACTTTAGTCGGTGCCCAAAGTCCATTCAACTGAATCCAATCATTCGGATCGGGATTCTGAATATCCGCACTGTTTGGTTCATATAAATTTCCACTTGTACTGAAAGGATAATTTTTACATGCTCTTTCAAAATGAACATTGTCAACCAGTATCCATTCAAGTCCTTTGTTTACAAGAGCAGGAATCATTTTGTTTGAAAAGGCATTTTCAGGTGGAAATATTCCTTTAGAATAACTGCCATTAAAAAATGTTGTGATACTTTGCCGATGCATTCCAATTTGTTTTTCAATTTCAAGTTCATCAATCAAACCCATGAGCGGATGGAAATAGCCAAAACCAACTAAATCAAGCCGTGGATTTCCAAGCGATGTATTTTTTGTGCGGATATTATTCCAACTTGATTTCCAGTTGCTGAAATTTTGGTTGCCGCCATTTTCAAGATTATTCAGATTTTCAATCAATGAACCCGAAAAACTTACCTGTGCACCGAAATGTGAAAAGCCTGCATCAATTCCCTTTTGGACTGCATTTTTAGGCCATGAAGTGTAAGGTCCGATTCGCTGATTGAAAATATCAACGACAGAAAACGGAAATCTGTTTGAAGCTTGCGTTGCCAGAATATTTTCATATGGGTAATAAATCGGCTGATGCATGTGCCAGAGAAATGCAATATATATCGGAGGGTTTGATTTATTTTCTTTCCCGCCGGCAATAAAATTATTGTAAAACACCAATAACAAAAGCAATACAAAAAGTAATCTGACCTTCAACTTCATTTTGATCTCTGTTAAAATTTACTTTAAATATTTCTTCAAATGATTTTGTGTAAATTCAGACAGAAGTAGTTTAGCACTCAAATGTGCTCTTTCTTTTAATTGAACAAATATTTGTTCGGAGTCATTCCAAAATATTTTCTTCATTTCAACAATGGCTTCCGAATTTCCAAGTGTCATTTTTTGTGCAAGCTGATTAATTGCTTCATCAAGTTCACTTCGGGTTTTACAAATTTCATCAAACAAACTTTTACTCAAAGCCCAATTTGCTGTATGCCAGTCGTAATTTATTGTAAGTGATTTAAATGCCGAATTACCGATTCGTTTTGCAACTGCAGGACTAATTACAAAAGGACCTATTCCAATTGCAAGTTCGCTCAGTCTTACTTCAGAAGTTAAAGAAGCAATCACATAATCGCAGGCAGAAATCAACCCGATTCCACCGCCGACAACTTTCCCGTGAACCCGAGCCAGAATAAATTTTGGACAAGAAATCATGCTTTGCAATAAGTCAGAAAAACAATTAAAATAATTCTCGGCTGATTTGTAATCTTTAATTGTAAGCATTTCACTAATCGACGCACCGCCACAGAATGCACCGTCACCATTGCTTCTAAGGACAATTACTTTTATTTCCGCATTCACAGATAACGCTTTAAAAGTTATTGCTAACTCTTTCAAGATTATTGAATTTAGCGAATTTCCCTTTGGATGAAAAAATGAAACTTCTGCAATATTATTATTGATTGTTGTTTCAACTTTTCCGCTTTCCATAATTATTCTCCTGTTTAACTGAATTTCTGTAATCAAACAAAAATTGAATCCACTAATAAATTTAGTAAATTTAGCCAATAAATTTTCAGATTATTTGACAATCAAAGAGGAGAAAAAAATGCCAGTAGTAAATTATGAAAAGTATTGCCAGATGCTTGATAATGCAAAAAAGAACAAATTTGCTTATCCGGCAATTAACGTTGTTTCAGAAACAAGTGCTAACGCAGTGCTTGAAGCATTAGCAGAAACCAAAGCCGATGGTATAATCCAGGTCAGTACCGGCGGTGGCGAATTTGCTTCCGGTCAAATGGTTAAAGATATGGCACTCGGTGCTATTTCAATTGCTCAGCATATTCATCTTGTTGCTGACAGATACCCGATTAATGTTGCAATTCACACTGATCATTGCCAGCCCGGAAAAGTTGACAAATTTATCAAACCACTTTTGGCTGAATCAAAAAAACGGGTAGATAAAGGAATGTTGCCTTTGTTCAATTCACACATGTTTGACGGCAGTGAGTTGCCATTAAAACAAAACATGGAAATTGCAGTTGAATTATTGAAACAATGCAGTGAATTGGGAATTATTCTCGAAGTTGAAGCAGGAGTTGTTGGAGGCGAGGAAGATGGTGTAAGCAATGAAGGTGCACCAAAATCGAAATTATACACAACTCCGGAAGACATGCTTTATGTCTATGAAAGTTTATCGAAAGTTAAAGGTGCACGATACATGTTTGCAGCAACATTTGGAAATGTTCACGGCGTTTATAAGCCCGGAAATGTTGTTCTCAAACCAACTATTTTGAAAGACGGACAAGTGGCTGTAGTTTCAAAATATGGTGAAGCGGCAAGTTTTGATTTGGTATTCCATGGCGGCAGCGGCTCATCATTAAGTGAAATCCGCGAAACACTTGAATACGGTGTTGTTAAAATGAATGTTGATACTGATACGCAATATGCTTTCACTCGTCCATTGGTTGAGCACATGATGAAAAATTATGACGGTGTATTAAAGATTGACGGTGAAGTTGGCAACAAAAAAGTTTATGACCCAAGAAGTTATTTGAAAAAAGCCGAACTTGGAATGAAAGAAAGAGTAATTCAGGCTGTAAAAGATTTAAGAGCCGAAGGAACAACACTCGGAGTTTAATCTGCAAATTCTTTGAATCCTGCTGCATTTGCGGCAGGATTTACTTTAGCTTTTCTGATTTGGCTAAAAAGAATTTAATGGTTATAAATTAATTTATATTGAATTTCTTAATGCAAGGTTAAGATATGTTCTGATTTTGTAAATTTTGCTAAAAACTCATTTATCTAAAATGAAAAAGTTCTGCTAAATTTTTCCACACCATTTCTAATAAAAATCACAAAATTTTCTCAACATAAATGCAAAAACATTTTGCTTTATGTCACAATAATAACACAGCGTGTCTTTCATCACTTTTTTTCTTTGTTAATACTTTATTATTGTAAAGTAATTTAACATGAAAAGGAGGAATACATGAAATCATTATACAAAATGGCATTAATTATTCTAATTAGTAAAATTAATGTCTTTGCGCAGTTAAGTGCCCCGATTGTAGAAGATGTTTACGGGGGAAGAATAAATGCTATTGCAGGTTATTCTAAAACTGCAGACACAAGCAGAATTTTTATTTCAACCGAAAGTGCAAATTCTGTTTTCTATACAGATGTTTTCGCAAATTCTTCCTCACCAGCATTTGGAAGGTTTCATGTTATGCCGGGATTGGATGCGAGCGCAAATTATGGGTCCAATATAAAATTGATTGCAGCACATGCCGCTTCCGGTAATTTATTTTTTGCAAAAGAAAATCAAATTTTTTCCAGTAATGCCGCATCAAGTGTTGTTTCAGTTGCATATTCAGCTTCAGGACTAATTGAAAGTATCCTAATTATAGATAATTATTTGTTCTTTTCTCAAGCGGGCAATTTTCACTTTGGCACTTTGGATTCGGGCGGAAATTTTACAGAAGACAGCAATTCTCCTATTGGTTTTACTTCATCTGGCGGACAAAAAGTTGTTTATAAAAATCCTGTTACAAATCAACTTTATATTTTTACAGAAGGAACTGTACCGGAATTATTTAAATTTTCTGATGCTTACAGCTCTCTTTCATCAACAACAACAACTTCTTCGATTTCATTATCCTCTCTTTCATCTTCAGTTAATTGGAAGGGAGTTGGAATTGCACCGGATGGCAGATTATTTGTAATCAGTGATGATAAATATGTTGCCTATTCTGATGATGAAATTTCATGGACACAGTTCTCTGCCTTAATTGGTGGTGTTGCCAACAAAACAATTGCTTTCTCAGGTGATTCAACTAATTATCGTGTTTACTCAGCTTCAATGTATTCAGCATCAAAAGGCGAAAGCGGCACATGGCTCTCATTTGGAGATCCCGGCGGAATGGAAACTCACCCAAATGATGGTGATGTCTTTGTTGATCCTTTAAACGAAAATATAATCTATCTGACAACCGATCAGGGAATTGGGGCTTCAATAGATCAGGGGGCAACAATTTTTGAGATTGATGATGGAATTGAAGCTGTGCAAGTAAACGATTTTAGCATGATTGCTGATAAATCTTCTGCATGGTTAGCGGCTAAATCAGGATTGCGCAAAGTGATTAATTATTTAACATTTCCTGTTTGGACAAATGCAATTTTCCCTAATAATGATGGTTCTCCCTATTATTCAATTGAAATGAGTAAAGATGATACAAACAGAGTTTATGCAGGTAATGTCCGGATTTATAGAAGTAGTGATAACGGGAATAACTGGTCACAGATTTTTACTCCTGAAAATTCACCATATAATTTCCCGAGTGTTGGTACCATGGCGAATGCAATTGAAGAATGCAAATTTTCGCCAAACATTGTGATGGCGGGATTTGAAATTCAGAATACAAATAAAGGCGGTTTGTTTGTTTCAGAGGATTATGGTAATAACTGGGAACAAATTTATCTTGAAACATCAACCGATGGTGAAGATGTTGATATAGCAGATATTGTTTTCAATCTTGAAGGAAGTGATACAGTAGCTTATGTTGGAGCAATATATGATTTATCCGTTCCACAGGGAAGAAGTATTTACAGAGTTGTAAAGAATGGAAGTAATTGGTTGGCTTCTCAGGATATGGATGCAACGGGAACTGCTGTTGGATATCCAATTACTGCAACTATACAGGATTTAGAAATAACAGCTTCCTCTGATACAATTTATGCTACTGGAACAGATGCAGGAATTAATCATCCAATCACATATTATAAAATAGTTTCTGGCACAAATCTTTGGACAACAATGACAACAACAGGATATCCGTTTTCTTCAGGTAAACAAGCTACTGCTGTAACTATTGGTGTTGACACAATCTATGTGGCGGTAGATAATGAAATCTATTATTTCCCTCTTGGAGGAACTCAATGGCAGCTTGGTTATTCTTATCCTGTTGGAACAAGAATAAACTTCCTCTATTTTGATGAGCTGCTTGCCGGAACAAGTTTTGGGTTATATGGACATATTGGAATCAAAAACCCAACTGCTATTGAATCCGAAACTGAGTATATACCCGATAATTATTCTCTTGAACAGAATTTTCCAAATCCGTTTAACCCTACAACAACTATTCGTTTTTCAATTCCTAACTCAGAATTTGTTTCTTTAAAGATATATAATGTTTTGGGTAAAGAGGTTGCAAATCTGATAAATGAAAATCGATCTGCGGGTAGCTATAAAATTTATTTTGACGGTAGTCACCTTGCAAGCGGAGTTTATTTTTACAGATTGCGTGCAGGCAAATTTGAATTAACAAAAAAATTATTGCTAATTAAGTAATTTCCCATAAAATATAAAATGTATAATTTATAATGTAAAATGATGTGATATTATTGCCATTGCACATTATAAATTATACATATTTTTTTCTGTCCTCCGAAGCCAATCTGCA
>PFVB01000174.1 GCA_002790395.1 Ignavibacteriales bacterium CG_4_9_14_3_um_filter_34_10
TCCGTGAAGATCCCCGATTCAATTCAGCATTTGATAAATCGAGTGGATATGAAACTAAAAACATGATTTGCTTCCCAATTAAAAATCAAAACGGAGACGTAGTTGGTGTTTTGCAACTTTTAAATAGCAAAAAGAATAAGTTTAATAAAATCGACGAAGAATTTCTGAAAGCACTATCAACTCACATTGCTCTTGCATTCCGCAATGCAAATATGGTTGAAAATCTTCTTTCAAATGAAAGAGTTTCATCACTTGGAAAGATGGCAAATTTTTTAATTCAGGATATAAAGAAGCCGATATTAGTAAGTAAAAGATATGCGGAACATTTGAAATCAAAGGACTTAAAAGAAGATGTGGTTAAGATTGTTGATATGCTGCTTGAACAATTAAATCACATAGCAGACTTGATTCAGTCAACCTTAAGTTATTCGGAAGGACAAATAATTTTAAGAAGTGTTGTAAGGAATTTGAATGAAGTTCTCGATGATTTTATTGCAAGAATTGACGGATATGTTGGTTCGCGGAATTGCAAAATCAACAAAAAATATGATTCAAATGTAAATGTTAAAGTTGCGGAGAAGCAATTTTATCAGGCTTTTGAACACATTATTAAAAATGCATGTGATGCAATGCCCGAAGGCGGTGATATTCAAATCGAAACTCAAAAATCAGGGAATAATATTCTGATTTTAATTTCGGATTCCGGATTGGGAATTCCTGAAAGTCTTCATCAAAAAATATTCGAACCATTTTTATCGCTCGGCAAACGGGAAGCAACCGGACTTGGGCTCTCAATCACAAAAAAGATTATTGAAGAACACGGCGGAACAATTTCTGTGAAAAGTCAAATGGGTGAAGGTGCAACATTTACAATTTCTTTCCCGATAATATTTTCATATTAAAATGAAGCCGAAACTTGTAGTCGTTTTGGGCCCGACTGCAGTTGGAAAAACAAAAATTGCCGTTAATCTTGCAGCAAAATTCAATGGTGAAATTATTTCTGCCGACAGCCGTCAGGTTTATAAATTCATGGACATCGGAACTGGAAAAGACTTAAACGAATACTCTATTGAAAACAAAAACATTCCTTATCATTTAATCAACATTATTTCTCCGACTGAAGAATATGACTTGTTTAAGTATCAAAATGATTTCCGTTTTGCTTTTAAAACAATCACCGCAGCAAACCGGCTCCCGATTTTGGTTGGCGGAACCGGACTTTATTTAAGTTCAGTCCTGCAAGGCTATAATTTGTCGGCTGTGAATTTTGAAGAAGAAATGAAACTTTATGAGAATTATTCATTCGAAGAGTTATTGGAATTACTAAAAAGCAAAAACCCAAAACTTCATAATACTACTGATATTACTGACCGGAAAAGATTAATCCGTGCAATTATCATTGCTTCAGCAAATCAGGAAAAAAACACTTCATCCGAAATGTTTGATTCTTTGATTTTGGGTATTCATGCTGATATTTCAAAAGTTAAAAAGAATATTGAGGCAAGGTTAAAATTCCGGCTTGAAAATGGTATGATTGACGAAGCAAAAAATTTATTGAACATGGGAATCAGTTTTGAAAAACTAAAATACTTTGGACTTGAGTATAAATTTTTATCAGAATATTTACAGGGTAATTTGAATTATAACGACATGCATCAAAAACTGCGTTCTGCAATTTTCAATTTTGCAAAAAGACAAATGACCTGGTTTCGTAAAATGGAAAAAGAAGGAATAAAAATAAATTGGATTGAATCCGAACAGTTTGATTTTGCAAGTCAATTGACCCGTAAATTTATTGAAAATGGTAATGACCAATAACCTTCCTTCCGAAGTTAAAAATTATTTAGCACGTTTTGCTTTTGAAAAATGGAGTTTGGAACAAAACGATGATAAACTGTTCGATAATATAATAATTGTTCCCTGCCTCGATGAATTTGAAACTTTACCGAAGATGTTAAATTCTCTTGAAGAAAACAATGAATTTTATATTAGTAAAACTTTGCTAATCATAGTAATCAATAATTCAGTTTCAGCAGAAGAACAAATCAAACGTAACAACATCAAAACATATAAATTTCTTAAGCGAAAATATTTTTCCGGAAACCCCAAATTGAATCTGGGAATTGTAAATGCATTTGATGACAGAAAAGCGTTTGATGATAAAGAAGCCGGTGTTGGATTAGCCCGTAAAATTGGCATGGATCTCGCCTTAACATATTTTGATTATAAAAGTCGTAAGAAAAAAATCATGATTTGTCTTGATGCAGATTGTGAAGTTGAGACAAATTATCTCGAAGCAATAATCAATGAGTTCAGCAAGCCTGAAACCAATGCGGCTTACGTGAATTTTGAACATCCTCTCAACAATTCGGAAACAATAAACAGAGCTATAATTGCTTACGAAATTTTCCTTCGCTATTATGTGCTTGGACTTGCTTATTCAAATTCTCCATTTGCTTTTCATTCGGTTGGTTCAGCAATGATTTGTGATTACAAGGCGTATATTAAAGTTCAGGGTATGAATAAAAGAAAAGCCGCAGAGGATTTTTATTTTATGGAAAAACTTGCAAAAGTATATCCGATAAAAAAAATATCTGAAACAAAAATTTTCCCCGCTGCACGCCCGTCATACAGAGTTCCTTTTGGTACGGGGCAAAGAATAAACCGATATTTGGCAGGCACTCACAATGAATATGAACTTTACTCACCCGAAATATTTGATGTACTACAAAAGTGGAATTATTTGTTTTTTCGGGATAATAAGTTGCAGTCAAAGGAAATTGTAATTGAATCAGAAAAAATTCATCCGCAGTTGCAAATCTTTTTGAATGATGCAAAATTTTCTGAACAATTTGAAAAGATTAAAGATAATTCAACAAATAAGAACCAACTTAATATTCAGAAAAAACTTTGGTTTGATGGTTTCAAGACATTAAAGTTCGTTCACTTTTTAAGAGATACCGCATTCCCAAATATTGATATGGCTGCTGCTTTGGAGAAGATGCTTGAAAGAGTAAACTATCCGTTGAATATCCAAGAGAACCGAAATTACTTTTCTGACATTAATTTGCAAAAACAATATCTTAATATTTTAAGAAGACTTGCATAAAAGAGGTTTAGAATTGAACTTTTGCTTGTCTATATTTGCATGTCAAATTCAGGAAATAAATGGATTATCTCGATAAAATAAGAGAAATAAAGGATCGTTATCTAAAAATAAACGAAGAATTAATGAACCCGAAAATAGTTTCGGATCAAACAAAATTCGTTAAACTCAGCAAAGAGAGAAGGGAATTAAGCGAAATTGTTGCGGCTTACAATGAATATCTGGACGTTGTAAAGAATTTAGATGAAAGCAAAGAAATCTTAGAATCGTCAAGTGATTCGGAGCTGAAACAGTTTGCAGAATCTGAGTTGGTGACTCAATCAAATAAAAAAAACAAGCTTGAAGAGAAAATCAAAATTCTGCTAATCCCAAAAGATCCGGATGATGAGAAAGATGCAATACTCGAAATACGGGCAGGAACCGGCGGTGATGAGGCTGGACTTTTTGCAAGTGATTTGATGAGAATGTACATTCGTTATGCTGAGGAAAAAAACTGGCGGGTTGAATTAATGGATATTAACGATGCTTCGCTTGGTGCAGTAAGAGAAGTTGTAATGATGATTCGCGGAAACAATGTTTATGGTGAACTGAAATATGAATCCGGAGTTCATCGCGTGCAGCGTGTTCCACAAACCGAAGCAAATGGCAGAATCCATACATCGGCTGCTTCTGTTGCTGTGCTTCCTGAAATTGAAGATGTTGGTGAAATTCAAATTGACCCGACTGAAATCAGGATTGATGTTTTCAGAAGCGGCGGCGCTGGCGGACAAAATGTGAACAAAGTTGAAACTGCTATTCGTGTTACACATATTCCTACCGGTTTGGTTGTTCAGTGCCAAGATGAACGTTCTCAATTGAAAAACAGACAAAAGGCATTAAAAGTTTTAGCCTCCAGACTTTATGATTTGAAACTCCGCGAACACAATGACGGAATTGCCGCTCAAAGAAAATCGATGGTTAAAAGCGGAGACAGAAGCGATAAAATAAGAACTTACAACTTTCCTCAAAACAGAGTGACTGATCATCGGATAGGGTTAACTTTGTACAATTTGTCGAATATAATTGAAGGTGATATTGGCGGATTGATTGAAGCTCTGCAACTTGCCGACAGAGCCGAAAAAATGAAGGGTGATTAGCTTTCTTTGTCTCTGAAATTTTCTAAAAATTTAATTAGGAATACAAGCACAAAACCAAGAACTGATAGTAATAAATCATCAATTTCAATAACAAATTTTTCGATAGTTCCAACACAGCAACCCAGAAATTTGGTCAGTATTAAAACACCCAAAAACATAATAAATCCAAAAATCCCAAATCCAAAGGGTTTAAGAACAAAGCAATTCAAAAAATTCCAAGCTTTGCTTTTTGTTTCCGCAATTAAAAGAATTGATCTGCTGTTTATTTCTTCCAATTAGTCCTCATTTATTTTATGGATGAAATTTTTGTTTCAAATATAACTTTTGGCAAAGCTCAAACCAATATCAAAAAAGCCAGATTTTATTATGTTTGATATTAATCACAATCCGATTTATTGTAAATTAGAAGGCAAAAAAATAAAATGTGGACAATGAAATGTTAAAAGTTATTATTGTGTTACTTCTCCTCTGTCAGATATCATTTTCTCAGACAAAATTTGATGCTGCTTTTGAAAGTGGAAATTTAAGTTCAGTCACAACTACAGATAGTATAACTTACTATGTAAAGTCAACCGAAGATATTGGCGGCAGGTGGTTTTATTTCAGAATTTCAGGTGTTCAGGATAAATTTATTCGTGTTTTTATCCAAAACTCTGACGTAAACCGCCCGTTTTATTCATATGACAATAAAAATTTTGAAAGATTTACTTCTGCAGAAAGTCCACAGCAAAATATGTTTCAGAAAACTTTTGAAATGGATACCGTTTTTGTTGCTTATTATTATCCGTACAATTATTCTTTTCTTCAGGAAAGAATTTCTGATTGGAAGAATTCGGAATTTGTAAAATGTGATACGCTCGGATTTACAGATCATAATTTCCCGATGCAGGAACTGATTATTACTGATAATTCTGTGCCTAACGAAAACAAGTACAAAGTTTGGATTCATGCGAGAACACATCCCGGCGAGACACCAAGTTCCTGGCACATGGACGGAATTATCGAAACTCTTCTTTCAGATGATGAAGTGATTTCATTTTACCGAAAGAATATTATTTTTTATTTATATCCGTTTAATAATCCTGAAGGTGTTTATTACGGAAGGTCGCGGACAAATTTTTTTGGTGTTGATCAGGAAAGAGACTGGAATTATTCTTCTGAAGCGACAACTACAGAAGTAAATTTACTAAAGAGCCGAATGGCTGAAATCAATTCCGACAAACCGATTTCTGTTTTCCTAAATCTTCATTCGCAGGCTGCTCCTTTTTGCACTTTTTGGATTCATACTCCGTCTTCCACAAGTGATTATTTTTATCGCAGGGAATATCAGTTTTCCAATCTCAACACATCCGACAATCCGTATTTTGCACAAACAGATTACAGCGAATCTAATTTGCAGCCATATTTTCCCGAAGGCTGGCTTTGGAATAATTACAACGACAAAGTTATGGCATTGACTTACGAAACTCCGTATGATAAATATTCAAATGCTGCTTGGGTAGATAATGACAATCTTTTTGAAATTGGAAAACGGACTGTTTATTCCATTGGTGAATATCTTGAATTATCTTATCCAAAACATTTAATTCTGGATAATAAAAATGCTGTTGTATCAGGAAATTATTCGGAATCCCAGACAGGATTAGATTTTTATTCCGATAATTATTTTTTGCTTGATACAGGAGATAAAACCGCAAGTGCAACCTTTATGAGTGAAATATTACAACCGGGAAAATATGATATTTACGGCTGGTGGCAGGCAGAAAATAATTTTTCATTTGCAACAAATTTTGAAATAAGTGCGGGCTTTGATTCGCCACAAATTATTGAGAAGACGCAAAGATTAAACGGCGGTCAGTGGAATTTTTTAACTGAATATAAAATCACTTCGTCCTCGGCATTGCAAATATTTATTTCAAACAATAATACCGGTAAAGTTGCTATTGATGCTTTCAGAATAATTTTCAGAGAACCTATTACTGAAATTGATGAAAACACAGTTCCTTCAGCATTTAAGCTTTTTCAGAACTATCCCAACCCATTCAACCCAAGCACGACCATAAGTTTTACAATCCCCAGTAGCACAGAATACTATTCTGTGCTACAAACTGTAACTCTGAAAGTTTATGATATTTTGGGAAACGAAGTAGCAACTTTAGTAAATGAAAA
>PFVB01000175.1:0-6225 GCA_002790395.1 Ignavibacteriales bacterium CG_4_9_14_3_um_filter_34_10
CATGAAGCGTAAAAATTTTTTATTATTTATATATTCAAATGAGCTGAATTCTTTTGTCCCTTTTTCGAATCTTCTGAGTGCTTTCTTTTCCCATGCATCTGCTGAATTTTCAGGTCTTATTGGATTTAAGCTGGTAATATGTCCTTGAATTCCATTTTTCCCTTTTTGTAATTCATGAACCATTCTCGTCATATATGCGGGATTAACCAAAGTTAATTTTACTCCATCGGTAGTTACAACATCTCGGTCTTTAACATCTAAGTAAGGATTTGGAGGAGTATATTCTGAGACTTTTACATAAACTCCCCCTTCAAGCGATTCCCATTTACGATATATAACATTATTCATAAAACTATTTCGTGCTTCAGTCAAGGCTAAAGTTACTGTATTGTCACGGATTCCTTTAGTTTCATATAAGTAATTAAACAGAACTATTAATGACCATATTAAAGCGATTATAAATATTAAACTTTTATTTGGATTTTTGTTTTTACCTGTCAATTTCATTTTTTTACACTCCGGGTTAATCAAAAATAGCAAAAAAAATAAATTCTAAAAAGTTTGAACAAATTTAATCTAAATAAAAATCTCCGATAACATCTGTATTACCGGAGATTTCTGAAGAAATATGAGATTAGTGCTTTTTGTATTAAGTATTTTTCAACATTTCATGTTCATTTATTGCAAGGATTTTTTCCAAATCAAGCAATATCAAAAGCCTGTCTTCGAGTTTCCCGACAGCAGTAATATATTCACTGTCAACACCGGCAACCATACTTGGCGGAGCTTCAGTAATATTTGCAGGAATTCTTAGGACTTCACTCACTCCGTCAACAACAAAGCCAACCGTGTTGTTGTTAATTTCAACAACAATTATCCTTGTCGAATTAGAGTATTCTATTTTTTCCATCCCGAGTTTAATCCGCAATGCTATTACCGGAATTACTCTTCCGCGTAAATTTATGACACCTTCAATAAATTCAGGAGAATTTGGAACTTTGGTGATATTAATCAGCCTGATTATTTCCTGAACTTTCAAAATGTCTATTCCAAATTCTTCACTGCCAAGATTAAAACTTACTAATTGTAACAACTCCTGACTCTCTTTTTGAATTATTTCCATTTTTTATCCTGTTACTTTTTCTGATAAAATATCTTCATTCCGATTATAAATTATGTTCATTATTTACTTAATTTTGATTTAGTGTTTTACCAACTTTCCATTATCTCTGACTGCCAAAGAACCGTAGTTTCCATTTTCCAGTTTAAATTGATCAATTAGTCTTTGGAGAGTAACTGTTAAATTATTCAAATCTTCTGCTGCCCGGGCAATTTCCTGAACACCGGCTGCAGATTGTTGTGTAACGCTGTTTATTCCTTCAATGCTGTGGCTGATTTGCTCAGCAGCAGATGATTGTTCTTCGCTTGCTGCAGCAACTTGATTGATTACATCAAGAACTCCATTGGTAGTGTTAATTATTTCTTGCAGTGAATTACCCGATTCATTTGCTAATGCCATTCCTTTCTCAACCTCCGAAGTACCTGATTCCATAGCCACTACTGCACCATTTGTATCTTTCTGTATTTCTTTAATCATACTGCCAATTTCTTTGGTGGCTTTGGTAGTTCTTTCGGCTAACTTTCTTACTTCATCAGCAACAACCGCAAATCCACGTCCGTGCTCGCCTGCTCTTGCAGCTTCTATTGCGGCGTTCAAGGCAAGCAGATTTGTCTGGTCTGCAATATCATCGATAACTTCAATGATTGTTCCTATTTTTTCACTGCTCTTTCCAAGTTCCTTAATTGTATTTGCAGCCTGTTCAACAACCTGAGAAATTCTGGTCATTCCCTCAATTGTATCTTCAGTAGATTTACCGCCATCCTGTGCTACTTCTTTTGCTGATTTTGCCTGCTCAGCTGCAGATGCCGAATTTTTAGAAGTTTCAAGAATTGTTTTCGTCATTTGTTCAACCGCACCAGCAATTTCTGTGGTCTGCGTACTTTGTTCCTGTGCACCTGCAGCCATTTCTTCTGCACTTGATGAGATTTGTGCACTTGCACTTGCTGTGGCTTGTACGGCATCTGTCAAACTGATTATCATCGCTTTGATATTTTTAACGACCTGATTAAACTGATTGAAAATTTTTCCGATTATATCATCTTCTTTTTCAGGAATAATTTCAACTGTCAAATCACCCTCAGCGAATTTGTTCATTTCAACCATAAGTTTTTGTGAGTTTTTATCGAGATAATTTTCATACTCTTTTGCTTTTGTTAAATCTGTTACTACTTCGATTGCCCCAATAATTTTGCCATTTTTATCTTTCACTGCAGCACCTGTATAGGCAATAGGAATTTCTGAATTAAGCGGCTTTGCAGAAGTTTCTGAATATTCCAGTTTATTATTTCTCATGGCTCTTGCACAGGCACAATTTTCAGTTCGACAGTCCTTTGTTTTAAAGTGATCATAACATTTTGTGTTAACAACCTGTTCAGGAGTTTTATTTCCCAAAGATGCACCAAAGTTGTTCATATACCGAATGTTAAATTCCTTATCCACTACCATTATTGGTGAAGGAATATTATCAAGATACTGAAGTTGTGCTGCAACAATTTCGGTCATTTTCATAAAATTTTTCGAAAGATCACCAATTTCATCAGCCGAATTATTTTCAATTTTGATATTGTAGTCACCTTCAGCCATTTTTTGGGTAGCTGCTTTTAACTCAATCAATGGTTTAGAAATTGCAGAAGAAATAAACAAAGCAATTGTTATTGCCACTAAAATTCCAAATACAAGTAATATAATCAGTGTGGTCTTTGCTGAACTTCCACTTTCATCAGCATTTTGATTGAGAATTTCTGCTTGTTTTGTATTTATTTTTGTCAATTGAGTAAGATCATCTCTGACTGCTTCAATGGCTTTGCCATATCCGGAATCATATAATTTCATTGCTGATTCCAAATTTTGATTTTGGGCAAGTGTAAAAAAATCATCCTGAAGTCCTTTATACGCAGAATAATCAGTATCATATTTTTTAAGATTAATCTTTTCATCATCAATAAGATAAGTACTTCTATATTTATCCATCAGTTTATCAATTTCGCTATTATTTTCTCGTATTTGCCTGATTTTACTTTCATTCAAACCCGAAGTACTATTATCGAACAAATCTGCTGATAAAATTTGATTCTGAAGAACGTTGTATCGTGTCAGACCAAGATCTCTTATGGGAACCAACCTATCTGCATATACTTCATCAAGACTCTTCATAATTGAAGACATACCTGCAAAGCCAAAATAGCCGACAAAAAGTATAATTAAACTTGGAATAGAATATCCAATCAATAGTTTTTTGCCGATTTTAAGATTATTGAACCAATTCATTTTAATATCTCCCTTTTTTTGATGATTTTTATTTTAATGAAATTGTAAATGCACTGAAATAGCTTAAGTTTTGGTAATCATTTTTACCCAAAAAATCATACCCCAAACCTGCAACAAACAGCATACTTGAAGTAACTTTATACGTAAAACCACTTGATGCAGATATTTTACCTGAGCAAATTTTCTGCTCGAAGCAACTGATGGAATTCAGTTCGACTACTCCTTGAAATGATTTGGAAAATCTGTACCCAAATCCTCCGCCAAGTGAAATTGCATTATGATAAAAATTTGCGCCAAAAATTCTTTTGTAAGAAAAAGCAATATCGAGAGTAATTATATCATTAAATTTATTTGAAAGTGTTCCACCAAATGAAGCCATATAATTTCCTGCATTATTGCTCAATGAATCGCTTATGAACTTATTGCCGGCTGGTAATGAAACCCCGCCTGTAATTGCCAAACCAAGGTTATCCGTTGATAAAACATTTTGTTTAGCCCCAAAATCAATCTGTTCCATTGTTGATGGAATTGAACTGCCAATTTCCAGATTTTCTGTTATTCCGACAGTTATTCTAAACAGAAAGGATGAATTCACTTTCTGACCATAAAGACTGTGGGAATTGCCATTTGTACCAAAAAAATAATTTGAATGAGAAACAGAAAATGAAGGCTCGAATTCTAAAGTGCCTTGCTCAATAATTCCCGCGTCAGGAATGCTCAGTTTTCCCCCTGAAATTCCACCAACTTGGGAAAGAGCCAATGAAGATGTTAAAAATATTACAGATAAAATAATTTTTACTCTCATTTGTTTCTCACTAAGTTTAGTATAATTAGTCTTTTAAAAATCTTTGATTGATTATCGGTATTTAGATAAATTGCTTTATAGTTGATGTTTTAAGCGGGAAAAGATTGTATTTAAGCGGGAAAAGATTGTATTTTAATTGCCGTCAGTTAAAACTGACGGCAATTTTAATCTCTAATTAAACATTCTCAGTTAATTTTCTTAATTCCATCGAGTGTTCGTAGAATTCGTGTAATTCTAATTCTTTGAGAAATATCATTCCCTTTGCTGATCTTATTCTTTTATTCGGGTTATTTAGGAAATATTTATCACCAAGACAGTTTCTTATAATTTTATATTGTTCAACCTGAATCCGCTGAGCCAACCGGCTAAATGGTCCGTCGTATTCCCAGCTTGGGAAACTTGCATCTTTCTGCGAAGAAAAACTGTTCATGAAAGTATTATCAAGAATTGCAAAAGAACTTAAACTGACCGGGACATAAATATTAGCCTCGGCAGGATGGAATCTGTACCAAACATTACGATACCCCCAAACGCGGATATTCGCATTTCCTGTTTCTTTCTCATACATCTTCAATGCTTCTGAAATAGTCTGCATAACTTTATAATGAGTGTCCGGTCCGCTTCCTTCGGGATCGAGAGCAACCGTTATAATTGTTGGATTAATTTTCTTTAATAAATTATAGACAGGAATCACATCTCTTCCAATTTCCGGATTTTCAGTAAAAATATCACCCTGATAAAATCCAAGACGGAGGTGAGAGATATCTTCAACATTAAAACCATAATACCCCCAAAGAACTTCAACTTCCCATTCTCTCATCATTCCTTTTAGCTTCTGAACATAAGAAATATCTTTTTTCCCGGGATACTGAGTTTTGAAATAATTTATAAGTTCATCAACTCTATCCTGCAAATAAACGGGATTATCTTCTTCATAAATTTCAATTATATTCCTTAATAATCTTCTCGACATAGCTTCTGATCGCAGTGTTTTACTATGAGAAGCTATTCCGTCAAGATAAAGATTAACATCTCTGTTCCTGCATTCAATAGAATTTGGATCAAAGTACCTTTCCTTAAAGCGTTTTGCAAATTTTCCAAGCTCCAAAAACTGCTGTAAATCCTGAAGCAGAAAAAGCATATACAAATTCGTAACAGCAGTAAATCCGCTTGTAAGATATGTGAAATGATGTTTGTTATTCGGAGTTCGTACAAGATGATTTATCAAAGGCAGATAGCCTAGCATTATATCATCATGATGAGGAGCAGTGTGCAAAAATGTTTCGCCCTCAATCGGCTTCATTCCCTTTTCAAAACGAGTGATTATATTTTCATAAATTTCTTTTCCGGCTTGATTAGGTTTTTTCTTAGTTGAATTTAATATAAAATTTGAAATCTTATCGGATTTATAATCATCACTCGTTAATTCGATCAGTGGCTTTTGTCTGTCCATTACAAGATTAATAATTCCACGTTCGATTGATTGCTGAGTCAAAGGATTCTCGTGTTGAATATCAATAAAACGTCTTTCAAGCAAACGTAACGCAGCGCCGTTTGTAATATAAAACCGTGCAGCTTTTAATTTTTGCAGCGAGGTTGCCGGATAATTATTAGTTGGTAAATTTTGAATTGAATCACGGATAATATTTGCTTTCGCTTCACCTGCAGCAATAATAATAGCAACAGCATTTTCATTGTAAGTAATTGTATCGAGACCGATTGTGATTACAAGATTGTTTTTTGCAACTTCAATTCCGCCAAGGTCAGTTGCCGCAGCAGCTTGAGTTTCGTAGTTTGTTTGAATCAATCTTGTCGTTGAAAAATGATCGCTGCCTTGAACATTGAATCCAATATGACCATCAGGACCAATTCCACCAAGGAAAAATCCGATTCCACCCAATTCACGGATTCTCTTTTCATAATTTGTACAAAATTCATCAACTAGTTCAATCGAACGTTTTTGCAATCTTTCCAACCTGCTGCCTGCCCATCGTGTTCGCAAGGAAAGATCAACTTTTTTAGCCGGAAAAAT
>PFVB01000175.1:6296-13586 GCA_002790395.1 Ignavibacteriales bacterium CG_4_9_14_3_um_filter_34_10
ATCCCCAGTTCCTGAAATAATATTTTTGAATATAATAATAAAATGAATTTTGCTGATTTGAATCAATAGGGTAAAATTCATCAATCTGTACAAAACGAAGATTTACAAGACTTGGTTTGTTCTTTGTATCAATTGAAACTTCATCAAGTATCTTTTTAATATCTGCTCTATCCCAATATTTCAAAATCCTTTCGACCCATTTAATAAAATGTTCGGGAGTTTTACCTGTAGGAAGTGAGATAACTCCATTCGGATTTTTCTGAACCCATTCAATAAACCGAAGCGCAGTAAGTTTACCAAGTTCAGGGAAATTATCTACCTGTATTATTGGAATTTTTTCCGTCGGAGTGTACTGAAGTTTCTTTTCTGATTTTGCCAAATAAAATGATTCAACATTGGACGAACTCAAGCCACTTTGTAAGCTTGTTTTCTTTCCGGATTTTTTTAACGCCATAAAATGTCCTTTATATTTTTTATAAAATTAACTAAAGCAAAGTTCCGTGCAAGAACAAAACTGCAAGAGAAAAATAAATCAAAATTCCAGTAACATCCACAAGTGTTGCAATAAAAGGTGCCGAAGAAGTTGCCGGATCAAATCCGATTCTTTTCAATAATAACGGCAACATCGAACCCATTAAAGTGCCCCACATTACAACACCGACAAGAGAAAAACTTACTGTCAATCCAATCATTACCCATGTTGAAGCAAAACTATCTGTTGTTGACTGCCAGATATAAACTCTGAAAAATCCGAGTAAAGCAAGAATAACTCCGAGTGTAAGTCCGACTAATAATTCTTTTCTGAAAACGGAGAACCAATTCTTAATGCTAATTTCACCCAATGCCAATGCACGGATTATCAAGGTTGAAGCCTGTGAACCAGAATTACCGCCACTTGAAATTATTAGCGGGACAAAAACTGCGAGAAAAACAGCTTTGCTGATTTCATTTTCAAAATATGTCATTGCACTTGCGGTAAACATTTCACCAACGAAAAGCACACTCAGCCAACCGGCACGTTTTTTTATCATCGAAAGATAGCCAGTTTCAGGGTAAGATTCTTCCAAAGCCTCAACAGCGGCGATTTTCTGAATGTCTTCTGTTGCCTCAGCTTCAGCGATATCCAAAACGTCATCAACTGTAACAATTCCTAATAACACTCCGCTATTATCTGTAACCGGTAAAGCAATTCTATCGTATTTTTTGAAAACTTCAATAGCCGATTCCTGATCATCATGGACCTTAAGCAAAACATAATTCCCATCCATTAAATCAATAACAGGTGTTTCTAATTCAGCCAAAAGAAATTCTCTGATTTTAATGTCATCAATCAAATGTCCTTTATCATCAATCACATAAATAACATTCAGTGTTTCTTTATCCTGCCCGTATTTCCTGATATGTTCAAGAGTCTGGCTAACTGTCCATTCTTTTTTGATGGCAATATAATCAGGAGTCATCAAACGACCGATTGAATTTTCAGGATAGAGTAAAAGATCACGGGCAATTTTTCTTTCGTCAGGCGACAAATATGCAAGCATCTGTTTTACAACATTGGAAGGCATTTCTTCGAACAAGGCAGTTCTGTCATCAGGAGACATTTCGTTCAGAATTTCTGAAGCCTTGTCTCCGCCCATTGCGTGAATTAAACTTACCTGCGTATCATAATCAAAATATTCAAAAACATCTGCAGCTAATCCAGTAGGAAGCAAACGAAATAACAATAGCTGCTCATTTTCATCCATATCAAGAATGATTTCGGCAATATCCATCGGCTCCCAATCAAGCATAACTGATTTGAGATCCTGAAAATTTCTTGAATTAATTAATTCTAATATTTCTGGTTTGATTAACTGGCTGATCATCTTTACTCCAGAAAAAGATTAAATGATTTATTTAGGTAGGCAAAGATAAGAATAATAAATGAGTCTGCTCTAAAAATGTATATTTTAAATAAAAAAAATTGAATTTTATTTGAATTCATACAGCAAAATTGAACATATGGCTTTTTAGATTCGACTCATAAATTGTTCTAACCAATTAACCGAAAGAATTGTTATAAACTATTAGGTTATTTCACCACTTGCTTAAAAACCCGCAGAAAATTTTTGCCCAATATTTTCTCAACATCATTCTGAGTATAGCCGTGTTTCAATAATTCAATTGTCAAATCAGGAAATTTGGTAACATCTTCGAGACCATTGACTGTGTTTGTTCCGATGCCGTCGAAATCAGAACCGATTGCAACATAATCAATTCCGACAAGATTAACTATGTAATCAATATGTTTAATTACTGTCCCGATATCAACTGCAGAACTAACATTACCGAGAAACGGAGGATAAAAAACAATTCCAATCACACCGCCAGATGATGCAATATCGCGAATCTGATAATCATATAAATTTCTTGAATGATTCTGAATTGCACGGACACCAGAATGAGTGGCAATAATCGGATTTTTTGTAACCTGCAAAATATCTTTTATTGTTTTTATTCCCGTATGCGAAACATCAATGATAACACCGAGTGAATCCATTTTCTGAATTACTCTTTTACCAAAATCACTTAGCCCGACAGTTGATGAACGTGAATCAGCAGCCGAAACAGCCCAATCAGTGCTGTTATTCCATGTGATTGTCAAATACCGCATTCCTTTATTGTAAAGCTGCTCAAGTTTTTTCAAATCATTTTCGATTGCATGTCCGCCTTCAACTCCAAAGACTGCTGATATTTTATTTTGAGCAATGTTGGATTGAATTTCACTGTATGATTTTGCAATCTGAATTTTATCTGCACTCGAAAAAATTTCAGAGTCAAGTAAATCAAACATTTCATTTGCTTTTTGAAAAGCATTTGCTGAATATGAAGTCGGATTTACCCAAACAGCAAAGAACTGCACATCAACTTTTCCCTTTTGCAATCTCGGAATGTCAGTGTGATTATAATTATGAAGATCAGCCAAGTGATAATTTTTGTCTTCAAGCATTATTTCCAAAATGTCATTGTGCAAATCAACCAAAACGGACTTTGAGTGAACAGTTCTGATTTCTGTTGTTATACTTCCCGACGGAGCAGTTTCAAGAACTAATGTATCTGAAACATAGCCGAATTTGTTTGTAAAAATTACAAACTCAGAATTGATTCCGATTTTGCTGCTATTATATTTTGACAAAATTTTTGATTCAACAGAAGAACTTTGAAAACCACTTAATCCGCTTCCTGAGTGTCCATCAAGCTGAACCATTTTTTTTGTCATTGAGTAACCATCAACTGTAATTGTATAAAAATAAATTCCTGCACTTCCCTTTCCGTCCCAATTTATCGAATGAAAACCCGAATTTAATACAGCAGATTTCGAATCAATTTCCTGCCCAAGAATATTATGAACGGAAATTTTCACTTCAGATGTTTTGCTTATTGAAAACGAAATTATTGTTGACGGGTTAAAAGGATTCGGGTAATTCTGATAAAGTGAAAATTCATTTGGCTGAATAATCTCATCAGCATTTGCACTTATACTATAAATCCATTTGCCATTATTATCTGAATAAACTGTATCTGAAACTCCGGAATGTTCAACTATTATTTCAGCAGCGTTGATACCGAATTTATCATCACTGTCAATAACTTGTCCGCTGACAGTTTGTCCGTTTGAATTGATAAACAAAGCAAACTGAAATACACTTAAAATGACTATAAACCGGAAAGCATTTTTTAAGTTATTCTTCAACTTCAGTCACAGAATTATTTTCAAGCCTGTACTTCTTTTTGCTTTTTTCACAAAATGCAAATTTGTCTTTATCAAACTTCAATCGTGTGCCGGCTTCGCTTACCCAGCCGATAACTTTTGCAGGATTACCGACAACGAGTGCAAAATCGGGAACATCTTTTGTAACAACCGCACCGGCGCCGATAAACGAATGCCTGCCGATTGTATTTCCGCAAACGATAGTTGCATTTGCACCGATTGAAACTCCCTTTTTCACCAAAGTCTTATTGTAAAATTCAGAACCGCGCTGAGGATACATACACCGCGGATTTAAAACATTTGTAAATACCATTGATGGTCCGCAGAAAACATAATCTTCAAGTTCAACGCCTTCATAAATTGAAACGTTATTCTGAACTTTGCAATAATCACCGATGGTAACATTATTTCCGACATTCACATTCTGACCAAACACACAGTTCTTTCCGATTTTTGAGCCAGACTGAAGGTGGCTGAAATGCCAGATTTTTGTGTCATCACCAATCGAAACGTTATCATCAACAAAACTTGACGGATGAATAAAAAATTTTGCCATAAACTCTCCGGTAATTAATAATTTATTTTTTCGTGTTTCTTATTTTATAAACCAGCTCAATTGATTTTCTTGCATCAGAAATCCCAAGTCCATTGCCAAGAAAAATCTCATTATAAACTTTTGTATGAAGATCCGTAAAGCCATCTGAAAATTCAATTTCTTTCCCATCAATTGTCAGAGAACGGAATGAAGGTCTGTTTTGATTCAGCGAATCCAGAGGCAAATCTTTTTTATCAATTGACAAAAACCAATCGACATCGGCTTTTGCAAGTTCGAGTTTGCCTGACATTTTATCTGTCTGATTAATACTTACTTCAAAATTTATAACATCGCCAAACAACCAAACGAGCAAATCAAAAAGATGAATGCCAATATTTGTGGCAATGCCTCCCGATTTTTCAACATCACCTTTCCATGAATAGTGATACCATTTTCCGCGCGGAGTAATGTATTTCAAATTTACTTTAAATCGCGAACCTGTCTGACTGTCAATTTCTGATTTTAAGTTTTTCAATGCCTCGTGATACCGAAGCTGCATTATTGTATAAATTTTTTTGCCGGTTTGTTCTTCAACGCGTTCAAGCAAATCAAGATTGAAAGGGTTAAGAACGAGCGGTTTTTCACAAATAACATTTGCACCGATATTTAATCCAAGCCTGATATGTGTATCGTGCAGATAATTCGGAGAACAAACGGTTACATAATCAATTTTGTTTTCGCCAAACAACGAAATTTTTTCAAGATGACGTTCGAAGCGTTCATAATTTGTAAAAAAGTCTGCATTTGGAAAATAGCTGTCAAGAATGCCGACAGAATCATGAGGGTCAAGTGCAGCAATCAGATTATTATTTGTGTCTTTAATAGCTTTCAAATGACGCGGGGCGATATAACCTGCAGCGCCGCAAATTGCAAAATTGTACATCGGTAATTTCCTTAATTATAAATTTATCATTAGTGCAAAGATAATGTGATAAATTATAAATAAGAAGATTGTAGATTTTTCAAAATTATATTTTGAATTTGGTTTATAATTAACCCATAAATAATTAAATTAGGGTAAACAAAAAGAGGTAAAAATGGAAACAGTAACTGGAATATCAGTGCTAATAATTTTTGCAGTAATTTTATTTTTGATTCTATTCACTTATTTCGTTCCGGTAGGATTATTTATTACAGCATATTTCTCAGGAGTAAAAGTAAAAATATTCAGCGACCTTGTCGGGATGAGACTTCGAAAAGTACCGCCATCTGTTATTGTGAGAAGTTTGATTTCGGCAACGAAAGCCGGATTGAAATTAGACGCTGGACTTTTAGAAGCACATTATCTTGCTGGCGGAAATGTTATCAATGTAGTAAATGCACTTATATCCGCAAGCAAAGCTGACTTAAATTTATCGTTTGAAAAAGCTGCTGCAATTGATTTGGCAGGCAGAGATGTTCTCGATGCAGTCAGAATGTCTGTTTTACCAAAAGTAATTGAAACCCCGATGGTTGCGGCTGTTGCCAAAGACGGTATTCAGTTAAAAGCATTGGCAAAAATTACAGTGAGAGCAAACCTCGAAAGACTTGTTGGTGGTGCAACTGAACTTACAATTTTAGCCCGTGTTGGCGAAGGAATTGTTTCGACAATCGGTTCAAGCCAATCGCATAAAGCTGTTCTTGAAAACCCGGACAGTATCTCAAAGGTTGTTTTGCAAAAAGGACTTGATGCCGGAACAGCATTTGAAATTCTATCAATTGATATCGCTGATGTTGACGTCGGAACAAATATCGGTGCTATTCTTCAGACAGATCAGGCTGAAGCAGATTTGAAAGTAGCCCGTGCAAAAGCAGAGGAAAGAAGAGCTGCTGCTGTTGCACTGGAACAGGAAATGCAGGCGGAAGTTGCAAGAATGCGTGCTAAAGTTGTTGAAGCCGAAGCAGAAATTCCACAGGCAATTGCCGAAGCGTTTAGAGCAGGTCGATTAGGAATCATGGATTATTACAATCTTCGAAATATTCAGGCAGATACTGATATGAGAAATAGCATTGCCAAACCTGATGAGCAGAAAGGAAAAGACAAGAATGGATAATCTTTTTGATTATTTAATTATTCTGTTTTTTATTTTAAGTGCTTTTGGTTCTCTATTTAAAAAGAAACCTCAGCAGAAATCCGGGACTGCGAAAACTCAGACTGCCAAAAGGGATAAAAATTATTCTATGAATCCAGAAAGAGTTTACAAGGATCCTTTTGATATTGATTCACCAAAACCGAAAGTAGCCGATAAGGAGAATTATAATTACTTTGACAGTTTATCAACAAAGGAAGACAGTTTTGAAAAAAGTGTTGAATTTTCTGAACCTGTAAAAACTTCTAAAGAAAAACAAATTCCAACAAAGAAAACCAAAGAAAGAAATGATGAAAATATTTTATATGCTCCAGAATTAAAATCTGATATTAAGCGGAAACTAAAAATTGTTAATTCAGTAAGAGAAGCATTTCTGTTATCAGAAATATTGCACAAACCAAAAGCATTAAGATATAGTGGCAAAAACTTATATTATTAAAAAAGTAAATCAAACGGGCTTCAAGTTACCTGCAATAGATGAAGCCCGATTTGCAATAAATTATCAGAACGAACTAAACACAGCACAATTCAAAGCAGTCTCATCAATTGAAGGTAATTATCTGGTAATAGCCGGTGCGGGAACAGGCAAGACTCGTACTTTGGTTTATCGTGTTGCAAGATTAATTGAAATGGGATATGATGCAAGTTCTATTTTGCTTCTGACATTTACACGCAAAGCAGCAAAAGAAATGATGAGCCGTGCTGCAGCACTTTTGGATAATCGCTGTTCAAAAATATTAGGCGGGACTTTTCATTCATTTGCAAATTCAACACTCAGAAAATATGCAAAATCTGTCGGTATCGATTCCGGATTTACAATTCTTGATCAAGGTGACAGTGAAGATGTAATAAATTTAATCAGAAGTAAATTAAAC
>PFVB01000175.1:13671-24293 GCA_002790395.1 Ignavibacteriales bacterium CG_4_9_14_3_um_filter_34_10
CTTCAGTTCTTGAAGAAGAGTATCCTCATTTTCTGGAATACGCAGAGAAGTTTGCTGAGATTCAAAAACTTTTTAATAAATATAAATACAAGAACAATTTGCTTGATTATGACGATTTGCTTTTATATCTGAAAAAATTTCTCGATGAAAAAAGTGAAACGGCAGCAAGACTTTTATCATCAATTAAATTTATTATGGTTGATGAATATCAGGATACAAACAAGTTGCAGGCTGATATTGTGCAGGGTTTATCGTACTTCAATCATAATGTTATGGTTGTCGGAGATGATTCGCAATCAATTTATTCTTTCCGTGGTGCAAACTTTAAGAACATTATCAATTTCCCTAATCTTTTTCCTAATGTAACTTTGATAAAGCTGGAAGAAAATTACAGAAGTACTCAGCCAATACTAAATTTTACAAATCACATAATCGAGCTTGCTTTTGAGAAATACCCAAAAGTTTTGTTCACTAAAAAAACTGACGGTGATTTGCCTGCAATTATATCAGCAGCAAATGAAAACATGCAGTCAAAATTTATTGTTGAAAGAATTCTCGATTTAAGAGAAGAAGGAATAAAATTAAATGATATTGCCGTTCTTTTCAGATCGTCTTTTTATTCATTTGATTTGGAGATTGAACTGAAGAAAGCAAATATTCCTTTTGTAAAATTCGGAGGTATGAAATTCATTGAAGCAGCACATATAAAGGACGTTCTTGCATTCATCAGAATTTCAGAAAACACAAAAGATTTTGTAAGTTGGATGAGAGTGCTTGTACTTCATGAAGGAATCGGGAATAAAACTGCTCAACTGATACTTGACGAAATTAATAATTTTGGAATCAGCGGCAATACTGAAAGTGAATTCTTTTCAAACAAAAAATATTCATTAAAATTAGTTGAATTATTTAAACTGATTTACAAATTAAACACTGATAAAAAGTTACTTCCGGCAAATAAGATTGAACTTGTGCTTGAATATTATCTTCCTCTGTTTATGAACAAGTATGATGATTTCAACAAGCGTAAAAAAGATTTGGATATTCTTCTGAATATTTCATCAAACTATAAATCCTCAGATGAATTTCTTTCGGATATGGCAATTGATCCGCCACAGGATTCTGTAGTTGATGTTGAGAGCGATAATAATGAAAATGAATTTCTAACTTTATCAACAATACATTCTGCAAAAGGACTTGAGTGGCATTCGGTATTTATTATTCACGCATGCGAAGGGCTTTTCCCGTCATCGCAGTCTTTCGGCAGCAATGATTCACTTGAAGAAGAAAGAAGACTGATGTATGTCGCCGCAACGAGAGCAAAACAAAATTTATACATTTCTTATCCAATGAGTATTTTCGACCGCCGAACTGGATTCACGATTTCAAAACCATCTAGATTTATAACTTCACTCAATGAAACTCTTGCAGAGAGTTGGCTATTGAAAGAAGAATTCTGATATGAATATAGTTTTTTTGATTTGCATTATTTTAGTTTTAGTAATCATTCTTTTTACAATAACAATTTTTCATTCATTAAATTCAATTAGACCAACCATTCCCTCAGATGAAAACCTGAAAGATATTTCCATAATTATTGCTGCAAGAGATGAGGAAGACAACATTTCAGATTTGCTCAATTCTCTTTCAAAGATAGAATATCCAAAGGATTTATATGAAATTATTATTGTTGATGATAATTCAACTGATCGGACTTATGAAATTGCAAATAACAATGCTGCCAAGTTTACCAATCTTAAAGTAATAAAAGTAAAGGACAAAAAATACGCAGGCAAAAAAGGAGCATTGGATGTTGGAATTCAGAATGCAAAATTTAATTATATAGTAACCACTGATGCAGACTGCCAAGTTGGAAAAAACTGGTTGTTATACTTTTCCACAAAATTTAATAATGAAAGTAAATTTGTGTTTGGAAATATCGTTTACATTAATTTGGAGACAACTTTTGCAGGTTTCTTTCAGCAATTTGAAAATCTAAGATCAAAAATTTTATATTATTCAGCAGCAAATCTGAATTTTCCCTATTCAGCTGGCGGTGCAAATTTCGGCTTTGAAAAATCATCTTTTCTCAAACTTGGCGGGTACAAAAATATTTCCTCAACACTTAGCGGTGATGATGATTTACTTATTCAGCAAGCTGCAAAGATGAAGTATAAAATCCGATTTGTGATTGATAACGAAGCGACTGTCTTTACTAAGGCTTCCCAATATTTTTGTGATTTAATTAAAAGAAAAGCACGCCATACTTCTGCATCTTACTATTATTCAATAAAGACAAAAATGATTCTGTCTGTTTGGCACATCTCAAATTTAGCTGCTGTTGCTTCTCTTTTCATGATCTCTTTTGATTCATTGTTTATTCTTCCCTTTGCAGTTAAATTAATTTTAGATATTCTGATAGTCGCACAATATTCAGGTTTATTCGGTTATTCGTTTAATTTTGTGCAAACTATTATTTATCAGCTTACCTATGAGTTTATGATTGTTATAAATTTTTTCAATGGATTTAATTTTATCAAGAAATGGAAATAGAAATCAATTTTATTATTTTTATGTCAGCAAATAAGGAAGTTATATGTACAAAAAATTGATAAAAAAAGCCGAGCAGGCAAAATCAAAATCATATTCTCCGTATTCGAATTTTCGGGTCGGTGCTGCAATAATGACAAATAAAGGCAACATTTATGATGGTGCAAATATTGAATCTGCTTCTTTCAGCCTGACAATTTGTGCAGAGCGGACTGCACTTTTTAGTGCAATCTTAAACAAGGAAAAAAAGTTTACAGCAATTGCATTAACTAGCGACATGAATGATTTTATCTCGCCATGCGGTGCCTGCCGACAGGTTTTGTACGAACATTGCGGAGGAGATATTGATGTTTTGATGACAAATAAAAAACTTGAAACTAAAACAGTAAAACTAAAAGAACTCCTGCCATTCTCATTCGGAAAAGATTTTAAGGAAAAATAAATGATTGAAAATAAATCACATCTTCAAAATCAAAAAATTGGTTGGATGGAAGTAATTGCCGGCTGTATGTTTAGCGGTAAAACGGAAGAATTAATCAGAAGATTGCGAAGGGCACAAATCGCAAAATTGAATGTTAAAATTTTCAAGCCAGAAATTGACAATAGATTCTCATCGGATAATATTGTATCACATTCAGAACAATCACTGCCATCCGTTATAATAAAAGATGCATCTGAAATTCTAATCAATTCAAAAGACGCAAATGTAATCGGCATTGATGAAGCACAATTTTTTGACAGTAATTTAATTGATATTTGCGATGAATTGATTAATCACGGGAAAAGAGTAATTGTCGCCGGTCTTGATATGGATTACAAAGGAATCCCTTTCGAACCGATTCCACATTTGCTTGCCCGTGCTGAATATATTACAAAAACACTTGCAATCTGTATGGTCTGTGGCAATCCCGCAAATATGACGCAAAGAAAAATTCATTCGGAAGATAGAGTTTTAGTCGGTGCTTCAGATAGTTATGAAGCGAGATGCAGAACACATCATTACATACCATAAAGGAAAAAGATGAACATAGTTAGAGGAATTATCGGAATAATTTTAATAATAGGGATCGCATTTCTTTTTTCGAACAATAAAAAAAGAATTAACTGGAAATTGGTAATTACCGGAATTGGAATGCAAATAATTTTTGCTTTTCTAATTATTAAAGGACATGAGCTTGGGAAATTTTTCCCACCTCTGGCTTGGCCAAAACTTTTCTTTGAATGGATAAGCAGCTTCTTTGTTTTGATACTTAATTTTACAACCGAAGGCGCAAAATTCGTTTTTGGAAATCTTGCTGCTGGCGGAGGTAATCCAGATAGTTTAGGAATATTTTTCGCATTTCAAGTCCTTCCAACAATTATATTCTTTGCCAGTCTGATGTCGGTTTTATACTATCTTGGAATTATGCAGCGAATAGTTCATGCCATGGCATGGATAATGTCAAAATTTTTGGGAACCAGTGGTGCTGAATCTTTATCATGCACAGCAAATATTTTTGTCGGACAGACTGAAGCTCCTTTAGTAATAAAACCTTATCTGAAAGGAATGACAAACAGTGAATTACTTACGGTTATGGTTGGCGGAATGGCAACAATTGCCGGTGGAGTTATGGCAGCCTATATTCAAATGCTTGGACAATCTTTTGCAACTGCAATGAATTTACCTCTTCGAGAAGCACAAATTTTATTTGCGACACATTTACTCGGAGCAAGCATAATGGCTGCGCCTGCAGCTCTAATTATCTCTAAAATTATTGTCCCTGAAATTTATGAACCTGAGACAAAAGGTACAGTAAAAATAAAAATAGAAAAAAATGCAAGCAATTTTATTGAAGCTGCAGCAACCGGAGCAGGCGAAGGATTAAAATTAGCCTTAAATGTGGCTGCAATGCTAATAGCGTTTATTGCATTTATTGCTTTGTTCAATTACATACTTGAATATTTCGGCACATTAACTGGGTTAAACTCTTATTTTACAGCCACTTATCACAAACCATTCAATCTTCAATTGCTCTTCGGGTTAGTATTCCAATATATTGCTTTTGGGATTGGAGTCCCATGGGATAGTGCAATGAATTTTGGAAGTCTTTTTGGAACAAAGATTGTGTTGAATGAATTTGTTGCTTATTTAGATATGAGTAATCTCATTGCACTTAAAGAGTTGACAAATGAAAAAGCAATCTTAATGACAACTTACGCATTATGCGGATTTGCAAATTTCAGCTCAATTGCAATTCAAATTGGCGGTTTATCTCCGCTTGCTCCGAACAGAACTTCTGATTTGGCAAAGTTAGGAATGAAAGCCGTTTTGGGTGGATCTTTGGCTACATTATTAACAGCAACTTTGGCAGGAGTTTTATTCTGATGAATTTCGATTACTCATTTTATTATAATGACTTACTAAACTTCATTAAAAACAGACAACCTTTCAATCCTGACGTTGTAATTATTCTTGGAAGTGGACTAGGCAGCTTTGCTAATTCTGTCAAAAAAATCGTATCAATAAATACTTCAGAAATTCCCGGATATCCGTTGCCCACTGTTGCAGGGCATAATGGGTTTCTACACTTTGCCGAAATTGGGACCAAAAAATTACTGCTCTTTGAAGGCAGAATTCATTTTTACGAAGGACAAAATATTGAATCTACTTTGCTCCCAATTTTTATTTCAAAGGAATTATTCGTACCTAATCTTCTATGCACAAACGCTGCAGGAGGAATAAACCCTAATTTTAGTCCGGGTGATTTGATGATAATTAAAGATTTCAATTCTATGAATCTGAAAAAGGATTTTTCAAAGAAATTTGGAATTTCAACGATTGGAGCAACTGACAATCTTAAAAAATATCCTGATAATAAATTATATCGAAAATTAATTGATGCCTCATTTGAAGAAAAAGTTTACTTAAAAGAGGGTTCATATTTTTGGACTTCCGGACCAAGTTACGAAACTCCTGCCGAAATTAAAATGATGCAAAAGTTTGGCTTCGATTCAGTTGGAATGTCGACAGTTCAGGAAATCTTACTTGCAGCAATTTTTGGAATTAGCACTATTGCAATTTCCTGTATAACAAATATGGCTGCAGGAATTCAAAATCAGAAATTAAACCATGAAGAAGTAATTGCTACCGGGAAAATGGTTGAAGATAAATTTGCCAAACTTGTTAAAAGGTTCGTAACAAATTTATAAAAATTGATTCAATAAAATCGCAATTGAGATTATTGCTGTCTCACTTCGTAACCGATTTCCTGTAAGCTTTGCTTTTAATTCATGCTCAACTAAAATTAATTCTTTTTGACTGAATCCTCCTTCTGGTCCGATAACTAAGAATTTATTTTTGGTATCATTAAAAACATAATTCTCTAAATATTGTCTGTTAAAAATCAAATCAGCCTCCTGATTAAAAATAATCTTATCCCCTTCAGATTTTAACAGAGCTTGAAAACTCTCAGACAAAGTAATTTTTGGTTTCCATGCCCGAAGTGACTGCTTCATGGCTGATATCGAAATCTTCTCCCATCTGGAAATTTTATTCCCTTTATTGAAAGAAAAATCAGATTTATAAATAATGAAATTTGTAATCCCAAGCTCTACGCATTTCTCAATTGCAAATTCCATCCGTTCATTTGATTTCAAATTAGGAAAACAGAGAAATATATTTTGAAATTTATTCCCATATTCAAATGATTTAAATATTTCTAATGTCAATTCTTTCTTAGAAACAGTTGATATTTTTGACAAATAGATTTTACCGCAACCATTTGTTACGTAAATTTCATCATTCAAAGAATGCCTCATAACATTAATACAATGATGGAATTCTTCGCCATCAAGAATGATCTGATTGTTTGAAATTTTATCTGAAAAAAACAATTCAGTATTAGAAAGAAAATCCTGTTGCAAGCAGAAACTCCCCTTTAAATTTTTCATTCATTGCATATTCAAATCGAACTGCATTAAACGGTAATATTAAAAATGTAATCCCTATTCCAAATCCGGAATAATAATTTTCTTTCTTAAAGGATATGGCTTTCTTGTAAGTAATCCCGTGGTCAAAAAAGAAAATTAACTGAATATCTAACCTTGCTGACGTAAGTTTTTTGGGAACATTTGGAATATCAAACGAAATTTCTTTTTCCTTTAATAAAGGAATACTTGTTTCCAGTGAGCCGAACATTAAATTCTCACCCTCTCGGTAGTCATATCTATGCCCTCTTACGTACTCATCATATCCAAAAAACGAATAATTATAAAAAGGTGTATTCTTCCCAAAATTATTAATTGACAATAGTCTCCATCGAAGTGAAAATAAATTTTTAACGCGCAAATAGTGGCGATAATCAAATCTTGTTTTAGTGAAATCAATTTTTGAATTTAACAACCCGACTTTTTGATAATCGAAAGTAGCAAATATTCCGCTCTCGGGAAATTGTTTCAAGTTTCTTGAATCAGCTTGTATATAAATTCCGGCTGTCATTGAGTTGTCGATTTTTTTACCCGAAGCCGTGACTTTTTTCAACGCATAATCAGTTTCAATATATGAATGCCCTATTGTAATATATGATTCAAGAAATTGTGAAAATCTTTTACCGAAAGCCAGTCGTGTGTTGAAAATTTTGTATTCAAAATCTTTTCCGATAAGATAGGTTGCTTCGGTACTTTTATTTTTTGGAGTAGCAAAATAGAATGATGGAGAAAACAGAAATTCATTATAATCCCAGAAAGCAGGATTATAATAATTTACGAGTAAATATGGATCATATCCTAATGCCGCAATAACACGCAAGCTTTCATTTTTGCCCCTGAAATTTTTCCAAAGGAAATCAATACCGTAAGTTGCTTTGTCATATCCTTTCCCATAGAAGTATAAAAATGGAATTGGATAAATGTACCAACTTTCCTCAACTTCGATTGTGAGAATTACTAATTCATTCTCTTTAACCAAATAGAACCTGACAAAATTGAAGAGTCCTAAACTATAAACTCTCTCTTTGTTAAAATCTAATTTCTTCTTATCAACCTTTTCATTTTTTTTTACAGTTAATTCCCGAAGGATTATGAAATCGCGTGTCTTGTCGTTACCAACAATTTTGATGCTGTCAATTTTAACAGATTTAATTTTTGATATCTGAATAGTATCAGCTGTTTGACCGTTTACAATCAGACATGTTATGAAAAAGAGAAGAGAAAATTTCATCTCAACTCAACAATTATTGTACTCAACATAAATACAAGTATCTTGAATAACCGTAATATTCGAATCTTTAACCGGCTTTACAGCAGCATCATTCCAAATGCCGAGCTGCAGCCATAATACTTTTGGTTTGATCGCAAGCACGTCTTCAATTATTTCCGGAATGTCCTCTGACCGTCTGAAAACATTGACGATATCAATTCTTTGTTTGATTTCCAGCAGAGATTTGAAAACAGGTACACCTTCAATTTCCATCTCATCTATGGTTGGATTTACCGCAAAAATTTGATAACCGACAGATTTCAGAAACATTGCAATTTGTCTGCTTGTTTTTGATTTATTTTTGGAGAAGCCAACAACTGCAATAGACTTGGCTTCCTTTAATATTTTGCATGTATCTATCATTTAGAATCTGCTTGATAATTTTCAATTGGCACACAACTACAAACTAAATTCCGATCGCCGTATGCATTATTAATCCTATTAACAGCAGGCCAGAATTTGTTTTCTTTACAAGATGAATATGGAAAAACTGCTTTCTCTCTTGAATAAGGATGATTCCAATTTTCTTCAGCAATTTCTTCAGCAGTATGCGGAGAATTTTTTAACGGATTATCATTCATATCAATTTTGCCTTGAACAATTTCATCAATTTCAGATTTGATAATTATCATTGCCTCGCAGAATCTGTCTAATTCACTTTTCGATTCACTTTCTGTTGGTTCAACCATAAAAGTTCCATGAACCGGGAATGACAAAGTTGGAGCATGATACCCAAAATCCATTAATCTCTTACCAATATCCTCTACTTCAATATTTGCCTGATGTTTAAATTCTCTTGCATCAAAAATCAATTCGTGTGCAGCAAAACCGTTTTCCCCAGTATAAAGTGGCTTATAATAGTCTTCTAATTTTGCTTTGATATAATTCGCATTCAAAATAGCGTACTTAGTAGCATCAGCAAGCCCTTCACCACCCATCATTTTAATATATGCATAGGAAATAAGCAAAATACTTGCACTCCCCCAAGGAGCCGCAGAAACCGCATTGATTGAATTATTTTTATTAATATTAACAACAGAATGTCCGGGCAAAAATTCAGTCAGATGTTTTGCAACTGCTATTGGTCCCATTCCCGGTCCTCCTCCGCCATGCGGAATTGCAAAAGTTTTGTGAAGATTAATATGACAAACATCGGCGCCGATTATTGATGGTTTTGTCAAACCGACTTGTGCATTCATATTTGCACCATCCATATAAACTAAACCGCCATTCTCATGAATGATTGAACAAATCTCCTGAATCTTGCTTTCAAAAACTCCATGAGTCGAAGGATAAGTGACCATTAATGCTGAAAGATTAGCTTTATTATTTTCGGCTTTCTTTTTCAAATCAATTAAATCAATATTACCCTTTTCATCGCAATCGACTACCACAACTGAATTCCCGGCCATAACAGCACTTGCCGGATTTGTTCCGTGAGCTGATGAAGGAATCAAAACAATATTTCGATTTGCTTCACCTCTGTGAATATGATATTGCCTTATTACCATCAAGCCTGAATATTCACCCTGCGCACCTGAATTCGGCTGCAAAGATACTGCATCAAATCCTGTTATTTCACAAAGCTGCTTTTCCAATTCCCTAATAATAAATTGATATCCTTCAGCTTGATCCAACGGAACAAAAGGATGCATTTCAGAAAACTCCGGAAAAGTAATCGGGAATAATTCAACTGCAGCATTTAATTTCATCGTACATGATCCAAGTGAAATCATCGAATGAGTAAGCGACAAATCTTTTCTTTCCAGCATTTTAATATATCGCATCAACTCCGTTTCGGTTTGGTATTTATTAAATACCGGATGCTTTAGGAAATCACTTTTGCGGAGAAGATTTTCGGAAATTTTTACGCTTATTACTTCTTCGGCATTATCAATTTTTTTCAAGTCAATTTTCTTATTAAGTGCTATTGCAAATACATTTGCGATGTTAATAACATCATCAACATTAATTGTCTCACCAAAAGAAATGCTTACATTTTTATCAAAATAGTTCAAATTAATTTCATGAGATAATGCAGAAGTTTTAATTTTTTCAATCAGGTCATAATCTTCAAATTCATAAGTAAGCGTATCGAAATAATTTTTATTCTTGCTCTCTAACTCAATTGACTCAAGCAATTTTTTAAGTAAATCAGTATGATAATTAATCTTTTTCGCAATTGCTTTTAATCCTTTTCCGCCATGATATAAAGCATACATGCCTGCCATTATTGCCAAAAGCACCTGCGCAGTACAAATATTACTTGTTGCCTTATCTCGCTTGATGTGCTGCTCTCTTGTTTGCAAAGCCATTCTTAAAGCATATTTACCTCTTGAATCGACCGAAACACCAATAATTCGTCCCGGAACGCTTCTTTTGAATTCATCTTTGGTGGCAAAATATGCCGCATGCGGTCCGCCGTAACCAATCGGAATCCCGAATCTTTGTGTAGAACCAACAGCAACATCAGCCCCAAATTCAGCAGGCGGAGTTAATAAAGTTAAACTTAACAAGTCTGCAGCAACAATTTTAAATACATTTTTCTTGTCCGCTTCTTCAAATAATTTTTTGTATGAATTTATTTCTCCCGAAGCAGAAGGATATTGAACCAGCAATGCAAAAACATCATCAGTAATTTCTTCAGATTTTTCATCAAACAATCTAATAATAATCCCAAGCGGATTTGAGCGTGTTTTAAGCACGTCTATTGTCTGCGGAAAAACATTTTTTGATATGAGAATTACATTAGCATTCTTCTTTGTTGCTTTTCTTAAATGATATAACATAATCATTGCTTCGGCAGCGGAAGTTGCTTCATCAAGCAAGGAAGCAT
>PFVB01000224.1 GCA_002790395.1 Ignavibacteriales bacterium CG_4_9_14_3_um_filter_34_10
CCGGTATCAATCCAACTAAAGCACCAACAAATAGAAAAATAATTTTGTATTGCATTGAAACTGTTCGAGATGCAAATATTTTAATCCAAACTCAACAACAGCAAGTGTACCAAATGTCCAAAGGGCTGTTTTCCAAAGATGCTTTTTAATTATATGTCCCCAAATATGTTCTTTAACATAATGCTTAAAATTTTTTCCTTTAGAATTAATGACCATCTCTTTACAATTTTCGCAAGTAGTAATTATATATTTCTTCACGATCATATCAATTAACCAACCACTGAATATTCCGATAACAAATAGAATTGCAAAAAGAATAACTGCATATTTAGGAAACATTGCAAGCATCACTAACCAAACAAATATTCTTAGCATAACTTTTTATTTGTGTTAATTCTTATACTTTTATGATTCTTTTCCTAACTGTAAAAATAATATTTTTTTATTTTATTTTTATATTGATTTTATAGTTAAAGTCTTAACCCAAAGTTTTAACAGATTGAACCATTGAATTACCAAGCGTATTGCAATAGGTATGTTCATAATGCTTAAGTTGGAAAGAAAAACTACAAATAAATTATTGTTACTATGTTCAACATCATTAACCAAACCAACTTTCATAAATCATTGGTTTATGACCGACTTTAGATAACCCGGTTACAGCTTCTTGTTTTGTCAAGTTTATACATTCAGTTATTAAGATTATTATTATCTGTGTAAAATCTAAGTGCATCGTTCTAACGCCGATGCACTTTTAAACACAGTAATTTATTCTTTACTCCAACATTTTTTATAAAAAATGTTCCGGTATAAAAGATTCATATTTAATGTTTAATTTCAATAGCTATTCCACCATAAAACATTGTTCCATAAACTGGTGCATACATAAAAGCAGCATCATCTAAATGTCTCTCATCTTGTGTATAATTAAAAATGTTATTTACACCCGCAAATATTTTAAAATTATCCAAAGTTTTGGAAACCTTTGCATTAAAAATTATAAATGGATCAGTTTTCTTAATCTTCGATTGGAAGTTATGATCATCGCTGTAATAATCTATGTACATACTCCCTTGATAATTTCCAAACAAACTGAAACTCAAATCTTTTGAAACGTATTCAATTTTTAAATTTCCTGTTGTAGAAGGAAATCTTGGAATATATTTACTTACACTCTCATATTCAGTTTCAAGCCAATCCTGTCTTGAATTTTTATATTCTCCTTGATTATATGTAAAAGAAATTCCGACATTAAAATTATAAGCTAAGTTTGTTTGCGTATTTAATTCTACACCCTGAACAAAAGCATCATCAATATTTTTCCATTGATAATCGTAACCTAAAGCAGCAATGTTTGGATCAGCATCAGAAAATCCTATTTTGTTCTTCAAATCAGTACGAAAAAGATTTACACTTATACTAAAATCTTCGCCATAATAATCTGAGGAAAGATTATAACTTATAGCTGTTTCAGGTTTAAGGTCAGATGATTTCCATACACGTGGCGAGCCGCTGCAAAGATGTAGGTCTTCGGAAAAACCATACGGCGCACGAAAACCAGTCCCTACATTAGCCCTTAAAACAATAACTTCGGAAGCATCATACTTTATCGCTAAACGTGGATTAATACTTGTTTCATTAAAACTGCTTTTAGGAAAGTTAGCATCAAATACTTTACGATCTGTACTATATTCTTCCTCTGAATGATGTTTATCTATTCTCACTCCGGGAACAATCATCAGCTTTTCAGTTAATGCCCACTCATCTTGTAAAAACGCTCCAAATTCCTGTGCTGATTTGTTTGCAATTGATTTGTAAGATTGCCCTAAATAGCTGCTAACATTATCAACTACAACATATAGACCGGTCTCTTTAAGTTTATCATAAAAACTTTGTAACCCAAAAAGTAAATTATGATTTCCTAATAGGCTATTAAAAGTAATAGTTGAAGTTATTGAATTTTCGCGCGCTATGTAAGGTCTCATATCAAGAACATTAGGTGTACTATCGTTGTGTGTTGCAATATAATCACTAAGATAAGTATCATTTGTTGCCTCACGGTTATGATTTGCATACGCTATGGAAATATCTAATCCCGATTCAATCCCTATTGGTTTTTTATAATTAAGTTGTGTTTCGTAACGTTTTGTATTGATACTTTCAGTGCCATCAGTAAAAGGATTTTTAAAATAATCATTAGTTAATGTTCCACCTCTTCTACTTTCAAAAACTGATTTCCCTTTTAATATTAACTTGTCATCTCCAAAAATTGCATTATCAATAAAAAGTCCTAAACCGGCATTTGTTAAATCTGTTGCAACTCTATCTGAAATTCCATCTTTATTTTTAACTTCATTTTTAGTAAGTCCGGGTCCTGTTTCATCAATTGCATCTTCTACCAACTTTTCAGCATAAATGTTTAATCCCAGATTTCCTTCGTCATTTCTTATAGATGAAGAAACTTGGTATCTGTTAGTATTATAATTACCAAGCTGGATATCAACATTTGTTGCAGGTATAAAAGATGGTTCTTTAGTTATAATATTAATAGAGCCAGCAACAGCGCTGCTTCCATATAAAGCTGAACCGGCTCCTTTCACAACTTCTATTTGATTTATATCAACAGTTCCTAATTGTTGTAAACCATACACGCCCGCCAAACCGGAATAAATTGGTTGACCATCAATTAGAACCTGGGTATGTTCGCCTCCAAGTCCTTGCATTCTAACCATCGAAAAATTGCAATATTGGCATTGTTGTTCAACCATTACTCCTGGTGTTCCTTCTAAAGCCTCGTAAAGATTATTTGCGTTTTTATTTTCGATTTCTTTCATTGTTATTACTTCAGTACGAACTGGAACATCTTTAACAAAATGTTCTGTTCTTGTACCTGTAACTACGACCTGACCTAAATCTAATATATCTTCTTCAAGCTCAAAAAAAAGATTAACAGCTTTATTTTTTTGCATCATTACTTCTTTTTCTTGTGGTTTATAACCAACTGCTTGTGCAATAATTGTTAATTTGCCAATAGGTAGATTAGCTAATTTGAAATGACCTGTAGCATCAGCAGAGGTGCCTATTTTTGTTCCTTTGATTAAAATATTTGCATAAGGAATATGCTCTTTGGTTACGGCAGATTTTACATCTCCAAACAGCATAGCATCTGTTTTATCTTGGGCTTTAATTGGGGATATAAATAATATCCCGTAAATAATAATATAAAATAGTTTTTTCATAAGGTTTTTCCTCAATAATAAGTTATAGTTTTTAACCAGTTTCAATTTTTTTGATATTGCTAAAAAAATAGTCCCTATCATTTTAACCAGGATAAGAAACCATTTTTGTGTTTTCTCTTTATTCCAACTCATAACTTTCGGCTTCTATTGTATAATTGGTATAATAAGAAATTTTGCCACTTTTTATTTGGTTATAAGTATTTTGAATAAATGCAAGTGCTTCTTTATAATGCTTGGTATTATCCTCATTTTTATGTTTCTCTTTCATTTTTTCTTCCCAATTCAACACCATTTTTTCATCCATTTTAATTGGAATTAATTTCCCTGTAACTTTTCCTTTTTTCCCAATTATTGAAGAATCAACTTGTTGAAATTTGTCTCCAAGTTGAATTTTAATAAATTGATTTGGGCTTTTACCCACTATTTTAAAACGCTTCCCAGTGCGTTTGCATACGTGTTCGATAGTGCCTTCTACATATACGGTTTTGTTGGCTAAGTTTTCTCCTTGAGCAAATACATCAGCGACTGATAAATAACTCACAGTCGTCCCCGATTTTTCTGTTTGTTTGTTTTGCTGCGTAATTGTTTGACTGTAGGCGTCAGCAAAAATCAATATTGCTGCAAATAAAAAAATTGAAATAAATGTTTTCATAATATTTTATCCTTTAAAGGTTAAATGATATTAAAATTTTGAAATTTCGAGCCATTGCAAGAATGTATAATCCAAATAACTATTGATGATATTCCAAGCTACTTTAAAAAATTTATTTTTAACTATAAAGACTAATCACACTAAGTGGAATTACTATCAAAGTGTAAAATAAATTTAAAGTTATCTCTCTTCGAAAAATCAAAAATGATTTTTTCGTAATTACTTTAATTTTTTATTGACATCTATAGGCAGTTATATTTATAAGTTTCAACTGCATTATCAATAATGTTATAAATGTTATATCAAAAATGGCGGAGCACGGGTTGGATCATTTTGCGGAAGTAAAAGTAATGCTCTTTTAACTAAGATAAATTGATGAAGGGAAAAAGGTTTCCCTATATAAAAGATTAATGAAACGAAGGTTAAAAGAGAATGGCTAAATAAATGTAAAATTTTATCTAAAAATAAAAACTCTTTTGATTCATGTTTATGAAATGGATGATCTGGGTCTTCATGCGAATTAAATGGATGTCCGTGTTCAATAACTCTTCCATCAGGTAAGATATGCGTATGAAGGAAGAAAGTGTTATTAAATAGAACAAATACTAAGGAAACTATCAGCAGTATTGATGTTAATTTTTTACTTCTCAATTCTTAAAAACAAAGAATATTATTATTATTATTTAGATTAAATATAAATAATAGATTAAAATTTTCCAAATAAATAATTGGGGAAATTTTACGTTCTTAAAGATTTAGCTTTGCAATAACTGTTATTCAATATCTTATTAATAATGTAATACAAATAAAAATCTTATGTTCATTGCTTCAGTGAATCTTCTTTTATGGAAGGATTATTAATAACCTTATAATTTGGGGGGGACTTCTTTAAGCAACTCTTTTAGGCAGGTTAATTTAAGGCAAAACCATGGCAGCTGTTTTTTATAATCAAGATATTCTTCACCAAATTTTTTAATGGCTTCCCGCTCTTCAAAATATTTTATCAGTATAAGCATTAAAATCATTTCTACTGGCGCGATTATAAGAATAAATGATGGCGAACCAATTAAAAAAGCTATGCTTAACGGAAAAAACAATAACCCTAAGTGCATAGGATGCCGCATATATTTGTAAGCGCCTTGACGGACGAGAACATTTGTTTCCATTCTTTTAACATTTCCATTGCGCCCATATTTTGCAAGAGTTCTGCCTGTATTTTTACTTATCCTTATCACAAGGGAAAAAAGTATCACACCAATCAAAAAACTTATTACATGGAAAAGAATATTTGTATGGATATTATCAAATAAAATATTATCTAAGTATAACCCAAATGCAGCACCGCCAAATAACATTAATATCCACATAAACATTCTAATCATAATTACAATTTTACTTTTAACCTTTCCAAGCTTCAGTTTCTAATTGAAGAAATCTTCCTTTTTCTTCTTCAGTCATAATTCTGATTTTGTAATCAAAATTTAATCCCATTGATTTAACCGGTCTTGCTATCGAATTAACAAGTGCATCAGCAATTGGTATGTTCGGAAACGGAAAAGCAAAAACTACCGAGACTTTATTGTCATTAAGTTCAACATCATTAACTATCCCAAGTTTAATTAATGAATAGTTAATTGCCGGATGTCCTACTTTTTCCAGTTCATTTAATATATCTTGTTTTGTCATTGATATTCCTTTCTTTTTTTAAAATTAAATTTATTTGATAATGTTTATTTCTATAAGATTTTATAATCGGCATAATTTCTCAGGTAAAATTAAGGTATCCTTAACAAATAAGGATACCTTTTTGTTTTAAATTACATTAAAGAAAAATGGATAAAATAAAGACTTACAATTAAAAAGGTACATTAAGCTTTAAATTTACACTTCTTCCCGTTGATAAAGCATAACCTTTATAAGTATCAAGAAAATCACGATAAACTTCATTTGTAACATTTGTAATTGATATATCAACACTGATTGGCTGTTTGTACAAGCAAAGATTAAAGCCAACTCCTAAATCCAAAAGACTATATTTATCTGTTGAGCAAACGCCAAATGGAATACTGGGTCCAATGCCTTCATCAAACTGCCCGAATGGCTCATAAATTCCTGCTGCTTTTTTACTTGACACAAACTTACCATCAATTAGAAAATATGGAGATTTAATAATACTTAAATCAGGGAGTAAAAATTTTGCACCAAGCATTATTCTATCCGGAGGCATTAGTGGTAATTCACCGTTACTCCAGGGACCACTGGTAAAATCACTCTTAATTTTAGAATAACTTCCTGAAAGCTGAAGCCAATCAAACACACTTGCGTCAATGGCTAATTCTACACCTGTCATTCTTGCATCAGCTTGATCCTGCGCAAAAATAAAAGCTGGTTTAGGTGTTGGTGCTAATGGATGATCGGGTGCATCGTAAAGGAAAATGTAATTGTAAATTATGTTATGGAAAACAGTTAAATGTGTATT
>PFVB01000094.1 GCA_002790395.1 Ignavibacteriales bacterium CG_4_9_14_3_um_filter_34_10
AACGCCGGGGCATTTGCAGATTTATCAACTGCAATTCTTGAAAGAACTCTGTTTCATGCAACAAATAGTTATTTCATCCCTAATGTGAAAGCAATCGGATACTCATGCAAAACAAATCTACCGCCCAATACTGCTTTTAGAGGATTCGGAGGACCACAGGGAATGTTTGTGATTGAATCAGCAATTCATAAGGTTGCAGAAATTATTGGCGTTGATGCTCAGGTAATTCAAGAAAATAATTTAATTAAAGAAAGCGATTTTTTCTATTTTGGTCAAGAAGTAAAAAATACAAATGCGTCAGTTTGCTGGCATGAAGCAAAAAGCAAATATAAATTGGATGACAAAACTACAGCAGTTAAAAAATTCAATAGTGAAAGTCTGATTGTAAAAAAAGGAATCGCATTAATGCCGATTTGTTTTGGTATTTCCTTTACAAGTTCATTTTTAAATCAGGCAAGTGCACTCTTACATATTTATACTGACGGCTCCGTATCAATAAGCAGTGCTGCCGTTGAAATGGGACAAGGTGTGAATGAAAAATTAAGAAAAATTGTTGCAAATACTTTATCAATAGGTTTGGAAAAAATAAAAGTTGAAACGACAAATACTACACGTGTCGCAAACACCTCTCCAACCGCTGCAAGCAGTGCTGCTGATTTAAACGGAAATGCTGTTCTACTTGCCTGCCAATATTTGAAAGAAAGATTAATCGCTGAAGCAAAATTATTACTGGATGTTGATGATGATGCTAATGTTGATTTGCAGAATGAAAGTGTTTTACTCAATGAAAAAACAACTACACTTGGATGGAACGAATTGATAAACAATTGCTATTTGAGTAGAATCAGTTTATCCTCACAAGCATATTATGCAACACCCGATATTTATTTTGACAGACAAATAAATAAAGGAAATCCTTTTGCATATCATGTTTATGGAACTGCAATCATATCTGCAACTATTGATTGTTTAAGAGGTACTTATAAAATTGACTCTGTTGAAGTGGTACATGATTTTGGTAAAAGCATCGATAAAACCATTGATCTTGGGCAAGCAGAAGGTGCCATAATACAAGGCCTTGGCTGGGTTACTATGGAAGAATTGGCTCAAAGTGAAACCGGAGTATTGCTTTCTAATTCTCTATCAACATATAAAATTCCTGATATTCAATTTACTCCTGAAGTGTTTGACATCACCTTTCTTGAATCATCAGAAAATAATTACGGACCATTGAAATCCAAGGCAATTGGTGAGCCTCCATTGATGTACGGTATTGGAGTTTATTTTGCAATCTTAAATGCGGTAAAATCATTCAATAAAAATTTATCTGCAAAATACAACTTACCTTTCACACCAGAAAAAGTATTAATGTCATTATATCAAAAATAATCCAGAGAACTTAAGGTGAATAATTGAACGAATTAAATTTTTGGAAATATGCTCTTGATTCAATTGATAAAAAAAACAATTTGATATTACTAATAGTTGCTGATGCGTCCCTTTCATCTCCAGGCAGAACGGGCTTTAAGATGATTGTTGATAAAAGTAAAAATACATTTGGTACAATAGGCGGCGGAATAATGGAAAAACAGATGATTGATTTCGCTGCGGAGATGTTTTCAAATCATAAAAAATATTATATAAAAAGATTGCAGCATTCAAATGGAAGTAAGTTAGAAAATTCAGGATTGATCTGCGGTGGTTTTGAAACGATAATTTTCAGAAAAATAAATTCAGATGATAAAAACATTCTCAGGCAAGTAGTAGATTCCTTTACAAATAAATCAGAGAGCTATATTTCAATGGCAAATGATGGACTCAAGATTATAAATTCATCTTTGCCAAATGACAAAACATTTAATTATGTTAATGATGACGAATGGAGCTATCGGGAAAAAATAGGAACTCCGTATACTATTTATATTATTGGTGGAGGACATGTTGGGAAAGCGGTTTCGGATGCAATGAAATTACTGGGATTTTATATTGTTATATTCGATCATCGCAAAGATATTTTTACTATGATACAAAATACGTCGGCTGATGAAAAAATCATTGCTGATTATTCATTAGTTGGAAATTATATAAATGAAAACGAGAAGTCGTTTATTGTCATTTGTACTCCCAGGCATGATGGAGATAAGACTGCTTTACTTTCTGTGATTAACAAAAAAGTAAAATACATTGGAATGATGGGCAGCAAAAAGAAAATTAAAACAATATTCGATGAGATAAAAAAAACAGGGATTTCCGAAGAATTGATTGATACAATTCATTCCCCTATTGGATTAGAAATCTATTCTGAAACTCCATCTGAAATTGCGATAAGCATTGCTGCGGAAATTATTAAAGCAAAAAATTCGAGTAAATATGTCTGATAAACTTTCTCCAATTCCTTTCGAACATTTAGTCAAATGGATATTAAACGAAGAAAGACATGGAAAAATTTTTGGTTACTATAAAAATTTATTCTTTGAACCATCTCTCCAAAGCCGATTTGAATTATCCCGCTTTGGAAAAAGAATTTCAACGCCATTAGGAGTTGCAGCCGGTCCACACACACAGATGTCGCAAAACATAATTCTTGCATGGTTATTTGGAGCAAGGTACATCGAGTTGAAAACCGTACAGGTTCTCGATGAAATAAAAGTTATCAAACCTTGTATTGATATTTATGATGAAGGATACAATTGCGAATGGTCGCAAGAATTAAAAATCAAACAATCTTTTGATGAATACTTAAATGCCTGGATTGTAATACACATATTAAAGGACAAGTTCGGGTGGAATGAATTTGACAATTTGGTTTTTAACATGAGCATCGGTTATGACTTGAAGGGAATTAAAAGCCCAATAATGCAATGGTTTTTAGATAAAATGAAAAATGCCGAAGAGGAAATCCAAATCAAAATTGAATCAATCTCAAAATTTTATCCGCATATTAATGATGTCAGCATTCCTTCGATGATCTCCAATAATGTTACTTTATCAACTATGCATGGTTGTCCTCCAAATGAAATTGAACGTATTGGCAGATATCTTATTCAAGAAAAAAAACTTCATACTTTAATTAAATTAAACCCCACCTTACTTGGCGCTAAAGATTTAAGAAACATTTTAAACGATAAATTACATTTTAATGTAACTATTCCCGATTCAGCATTTGAACACGACTTAAAATTCGGTGAGGCAGTTTCCATAATTAATAATTTGATTTCCTTTTCCGAACAAGAAAATATTTTTTTTGGATTAAAACTTACAAACACACTTGAATCATTGAATAACACAAAATCACTTTCGGCTCAGGAAAAAATGGTATATATGAGCGGCAGAGCATTGCATCCAATCAGTATCAATCTTGCTGCAAAACTACAACAAGCATTTGACGGCAGATTGGACATTTCATTTTCTGCTGGAGCCGATGCATTTAACTTTCACAAAATAGTAAGATGTGGATTAACACCGGTAACTGTTTGTTCTGACATTTTGAAGCCCGGCGGATATTCGCGTTTACCGCAATATTTAGAAAAACTTGATGCTGAATTGGAAAGGACTAATTCAAATGAATTAAATGAGTATGTTATAAACGTAAGTTCTGTATCTGATTATCGAAGTGCTGTAGTGAGAAATCTTGAAGAATACTCGAGGGAAACCTTAACTGACTCCCGATATAAAAAGTCCTTTCAGAAATATGATTCAATAAAAACAAATCGCACACTTACTCAAATTGATTGTATCCATGCACCTTGCATTGAATCATGTGCAATTTCTCAAAACATTCCTGATTACATGTACCACACCTCCAACAAAGATTTTGATAAAGCATTCTTATCAATTATAAATGAAAATCCTCTTCCAAATATAACCGGAATGGTTTGTGATCATTTGTGTCAAACGAAGTGCACCCGCATGAATATTGATAATTCTTTATTAATAAGAGAAATAAAAAGATTTGTATCAGTCAATCACACTTCTGATTTGAATTTGGGAAATAATTCTATCAATAAAAATAAGATTGCAATAATTGGTGCAGGACCATCGGGTTTGTCTGCAGCTTATTTTCTTTGCAAAGCGGGATTTGAAGTGAATATTTTTGAAGAAGAAAAATTTGCAGGCGGAATGGTTGCGAGTGCTATTCCAAAATTCAGAATTGATAAAAGCAAGCTGCTTAATGATATTAAGGATATTGAAAATTTGGGAGCAAAGTTTATTTATCAATCAAAAATAGATAACATACTTTTCGAAAAAATTCTTCAGGAATATGATTTTATCTATATAGCAATTGGAGCAAAAAAAGGGAAGCCACTAAATATTCCCGGAGAGAATCTGGAAAATGTTTTTGACCAAATAAGTTTTCTTTCAAGAATCAATTCTGGCGAAAAAATTAATCTCGGTAATTCCGTTGCAATAATTGGCGGGGGTAATTCAGCAATTGATGCTGCCCGCACAGCAAAAAGATTGGCAGGCAACGTTTCTGTTATCTATCGAAGAACAGTAAATGAAATGCCGGCAGATAAAGAGGAAATTGATGCCTTGCTATATGAAAATATTCATATTCTTGAATTAACTTCACCTGAAGAAATAATTAAGAACAACAAATATTTAGTCCTTCGATGTTCGAGAATGAAGCTATCAGATGTTGATGAAAGCGGAAGGGCAAGACCGATAAAAATTGACAATTCCGAATTTGACCTTAACTTTGATTCAATTATTACCGCAATTGGGCAAGACATAATTTTGGATTTCCTTCCAAATGATTTCACACCTGAAAAATATAAGAATGTGTTTTTCGGTGGTGATTTAGTCAGAGGTGCAGATTCATTAATAAATGCAATAGCAGATGGCAAAAATGCCGCTCAAACTATAATTAATAATGTACAAACACTTAATAATTCTGAAAATACTTTTGATCCAAAAATCACATTACATGATTTTCAAGTTAAGTTTTCGAAACGAATTTATGGACAGCATCAACCTGCACTGAACAAGGAAGAAAGAAATAATTTCAATCTTGTTCATCCTGTTCTTAGTGAAGAATTTGCAGTAGAGGAATCTTCGAGATGTTTATTCTGCGATGATATTTGTAATGTTTGTGTTTCTGTTTGTCCAAATCTTTCTAATTTGTATTTCGAGTCAGATCAAACTGGAATTCAATATCCTATGCTGAAGATCAGTGAAAATAAATTCGAAATAACTGAAATGAAAACTTTTTCGGCAGCACAAAAATATCAGATAATAAATATCAGTGATTTCTGTAATGAATGCGGGAACTGCAACACATTTTGTCCTACAAAAGATGCACCATATAAAATCAAACCGAGATTCAGTTTGACAGAGAAATCTTTTAATGAAGAAGATAATGTATATTTTATTTCAGGCAATGAAATTCGGTTTAAAATCAACGGCTCTGTTTCAACGCTTAAAATAAATTCAGATGGAGTATTATTCTGGAATGATAAGACAGAAATAAAATTTGATATTAATTTACTTCCGCTTGAAGTGAAATCATTAAGTGATGAGACTTTTGAATTTGACGGAGAAATTACCGCAAAATTATTTTTCTATTTATCAAACCTGAAGTCGTATCCGCTTTTTAATAATGTATCTGAGGTGACACAATGAAATTTTATTTAAATGGAATTGAAAAAGAATATTTTGGAGATCCCGAACTTTCTTTACTTAAATACCTGAGAGAAAATGAACATATAATATCAGTAAAGGATGGCTGCTCACCGCAGGCTGCTTGTGGTGCTTGTACTGTTCAGATTGATAATAAAGCCATGCTTTCCTGTGTTACTCCGATGAGAAAAATTGAAGGAAAACATATAATTACCACGGATGGATTAAGCGAATATAAGAAAAGAGTTTTTGCAAATGCATTTGTTGGAAAAAGCGGTGTGCAATGCGGCTTCTGTATCCCGGGAATAGTTATGCAAGCAAATGTTTTACTTGAAAAAAATTCAAATCCATCGCGAGGTGAAATTGCGCAAGCCCTGCAACCAAATTTATGCCGTTGCACTGGGTATGTAAAAATAATTGATTCTATTCAGTACGCTGCTGAAGCAATCCGTGAGTTGAAAGAAATACCCGATCCTAAACTAAAATCCACTGGTGTGGGAATTAGACAAACTAAATATGACGCAGATAAACTTACTCTTGGAATCAGTCCGTTTGTTGCCGATATAAATTTACCCGAAATGGTTTATGGTGCATTAAAATTCAGTGATTATCCTCGTGCAAAAATATTATCCATTGATTTTTCCGAGGCAATAAAATCAGAAGGAGTTATTAAAATTGTTACAGCCAGGGATGTGCCGGGAAATCGCAACACGGGATTA
>PFVB01000139.1 GCA_002790395.1 Ignavibacteriales bacterium CG_4_9_14_3_um_filter_34_10
ATATTATTCATAGCTGTTCCGCTTCCGGAAGGTGAAGTTACAAGTTGTCTTTCAATAAGATGATCGTGACCTTGTCCTGGATAGACAGTTCCAATAATTGTTTCACCTTTTTTAACTTCCTGTTCGACTAATAGACTCGGGCTTGGAATCATATGCAAGTAAGTAAGATGTTTCCATTTACCATCAATTAGTGATCTTATTCGCACATAAGAATTACTGCCGCTTGTATTATCAATATAATAAACTATTCCGTCAAGACAAGGATAAACGGGGCTTCCGTCAGCTTTTGGAATATCAACAGCATTGTGAAAATGATCAGATGAAAGAGTATTTCTGAACTCGCAAAAAGTGGCTGCCAAAGCCTGAGGGGAATTAAAAGGTGTGACAGGCCATTGGTATTTTACAGTATCATTGGTTTGAGAAAATAATATTTGATATGCAAACAGGAACAGTAAAAAAGTCTGTGTTTTTTTCATATTATTTTTTATCTCATCTTAGTTGTGAACAAAAAAAATTAAAAGTCTAATTATACTGTTATTAATATTATATAATGAATTTGACCAGACTAAGCAGATTCATTTATTTTATTTATATTTGAATCAATAAAAATATAATGAAAATATGACAAATATTGTTTTAGGTTCAGAAAAAAGAAAATATTATCTGATAGCTGCCATTTTAATTATTTTGATTTTTATACCAGTCCAGATTCCGTTTAAAATCACTTCACAAGGCAGAATATTACCTCAGAAACAGTATTTACTTGTAAAAGGTGCTGATGGCAAAATAATATCTTCACTAAAAAATAATATTACCGGAAGCATGGAAAATTTTTCTGTCACTCAGTTTGAAAGAGGTGATGTTATTCAGTTTTTTATGAATGACAATATTGCTGTTGGATCTAAAGTTAATAAAAATGATACTCTTGCCTATATTTCTTCAAATCTTAGTGAAAGTGAATTGATAAAATTAAAATCAGAACTTGCAAATGAAATTGCACTCTTGAAACTAAGTTCAAGCAGAGAAAAAGAATCTATCATAAATGCAGAAAGGCAAAGATTAGAATATGCAAGAAAACAATTAGAAGAGCAGACAAACATTTTTAACCGCCAAAAATCTCTTTTTGAAAAACAATTAATCTCTGAAGAAGAATATGAACTGGCAAAAAGCTCAATTGAGTTGTTCAAAATAAACGTGGACATAGCAAGTCAAAGACTTCAGACTGTTGAAACCGGTTCAAAACCAGAAGAGATTGAGTTGATAAAAACAAAAGTCGTTGGGTTGCAAAATCAAATCAGAATTCTCGGGAAAAAATTCCTTAAATATTATTTACTTAGTCCAATAAATGGGATTGTACAGCGTTCTTTTTCGCAGGATACTCTTCTGATTGTTGAAGATGTTGATGCTGCGCTTTTATTTGTCCCAATAAAAACAAATGATACTCGAATGATAAAAGAAAAACTTCAGGTTAATATTTATTCTTCTTCTTCGGGAAAAAATTTGTCAAGTAAGATTTTAAAAGTTGAAAAAGCAATTAGCAATTCTTATTACTCTCAGGTTAATTTTGTCTTGGTTTTGCTGGATAACAGTAATAATAAATATGCAGCTGACAGCAATTATTATGATGTTGAAATAATAATCGATACTCTTTACCCATATGAATACTTACTGAAAACATTTAAGCAAGTTTTTAATCTGCAATGAGATTGGAATATAAATACAAAATTCCTGTCAGTAAACTTGACTTACTGCGCAAGAGAATATCTGCGTTTGTTGAACCGGATCTTCAATATCATGAAAATTCTGAGTACTCGGTTAAAAGCATTTATTTTGACACCTCACAATTAAGATTTTATAACGAAAAAATTGAAGGACTGAAAGATAGAAGAAAAATCAGAATCAGATGGTATAATGAATTAAATTCACAAAGTGTTCTGTTTCTCGAAATAAAAAAGAAAGTTATAAATTTCATTAGTAAAAACAGAGCCCCTGTTTTTGCAAATAACTATAATGATTTTCTGTCAGAGAAAGTAAACAGTGACTTTGTACTTGATGGATATGGATGTGACAATGCTATTGGTGATTCCGAAAAATTTATTCATTATCTCTCTTCATTATCACTTCGTCCAATAATTCTAATTATTTATGAAAGAGAGGCTTTCTTTTCAAAATTTGATAATCGGTTAAGAATTACTTTAGATAAAAATTTGAGATATTCATTCCCTGACTTTTTTGATATGATGGTTTCGGAAGAAAACTTTCGCTATCCCATGCCTATATATTTCATTATGGAAATAAAATTCAGCAATGGTTTTCCAAAATGGCTTCAGCAGATTATTTCAGAATTTGAAATCTTGAGAACGGCAATTTCAAAGTATACAATCTGTATTGACGATGAAAAAAATAAATTATCCCATCCGTCAAATTTGATTTTGGGAATTAATTCTTATACAAAATTATTTTCCACAAAACATCAGAAAGAGGAAATATGATACAGGATTTATCAACAATTCTTCAGGTAAACTTGAGTTTATATGAAATTCTTCAAAACTTTTTGGTTGCACTATTATGCGGATTGATATTGACTTACTTTTACAAAAAAGCTTATGTCGGTCCTGGCTACCTTAAATCATTTGTGAATTCACTTATCATATTAACTCTTATTACTGCAATGGTAATTATGATTATCGGTAATAATTTAGCAAGAGCATTTGGATTGGTTGGTGCAATGTCGATTATCAGATTCAGAACTGCTGTGAAAGATACTAATGATATTATATTCATATTTTTCTCGCTGTCAGTTGGAATGGCAGCTGGTGTTGGATTGCATAGTCTGGCATTGACCGGCACACTTTTTATCGGAATAATCTCATTGCTATTATCACGAGTGTTTGTAACATCAAAAATGGATAAAGATTATTTGCTTCAGTTTATATATGAAAGTAACGTGAAGTATGAATCGGTTCTCGAACCTGTTTTTAATAAGTATCTGAAAAAAATCAAATTAATAAATATTAAATCAATCGGTGATAAAAATCTTGTTGAATACTCCTACTATGTAAGTTTTATTTCTCATTCTACTACATCTGAATTTGTCAATGAATTGAACGCTTTGAACGGAATAAAACAAGTCAATGTATTTTTTGATGAGGAATATTTTTAACAGAATACCACCCGAAGGTTATTCCTCTCAGAAAAACATCGGGTGGATTGAGGGCATTTAACAAGGAGAAAATTATAATTTCAATTCTTTTAGTGCGAGTCCAATTGCAGTTTCTACCGAATAATGTTCATCAAGATAATGGAAAACAAAATCTGTAAATTTTTTTCTGAATTTTATTGGAATAACTACTCCATAAAAAAACTGGGCTAATTCAAAAATCGCTTTCATACTATTCTCTGGTTTCTCACTTTATTATCGTAATATTCTTTAAAGAGTTTATAGAAGAATAAATATTTATTGAAATAATTTTTAAATAAATACATGGAACTAATTGCTTAGCCATTTCTTTGCATCATCAGTTGATTTTAATATTCTCAGGATAATACCATTATTAAAAAGTATTGCCTCTATTGTTTCTGAGTCTTTTATCTCTTTTGAATTATCAACTATTGCAATTCGGATTGAATTAAATTCTTTGTGTATTGTGCGTACTATTTTAATGAAATCAAGAAGATAGAATTCGCTTTTCATTGAGGTGAAATCTATTAATATTTTTCTTGTTGTATATTCATTCAATGTTGAGACAATTTGTTCGGGAATATCAGAAATATTATTCAGAAGGATATCGCCATTGAATGAAAAAACAATATAATCATCTTCAAAATCTTTGAAACAATTAACAGTCATGGCTGGACTCCTGATTATTTTACAGATTGACTTTTGTTGATAAGCAGTTCTAATTTATTTCGCTCAGAAAGTATTTTTATTATTGAAATTGCAAGCAATTTATCTTTTTCTCTTTCAATATTCAGCGTATAAAAAATAGAAATCAGTATATCTTCAGGCAGATCACAAAAGTCTAACCTTGTTTTTGATTGAGTTGCTGTCTTTTCCATTTTACCTCCACATAATTTTGGAAATCCAATGGAAAAATCGATTTTAATACAAAGATTAAATAGAGCAGATTATGTGATTATATTGTAGTAAAATTTAATAGTACCATGTAACATTTTCTGCTACATGGTACTATTATGAATCTGATTAATCAGAAACTACATAAAGAGGCAGGACTAAGTCACCTGAATTATTCAACTGATTCGAATTGTCATAAACAGAAAGTTTGATGCTGTAATATCCCGGTTTGCCTGGTGAGTAATTAAAAATATTTCCATTTGAAATTAATTGATCATTAACATACCATTCATATTTTTCAATCATGCCGTCTTTATCGTATGATGAGGAAGCATCTAAAATTATTCGTGAATTTACGTAAACTTGTTTTGGAATTTCAAATGCAGCAACTGGAGATGAATTTATCTTAACAGAGGAGACTGCAACATCAAAATTATTTTCTGTTAATGTGTTATCATTAACTTTTAATCTTATCTGATATAATCCCGGTGCAGAATAAAAATGATTTACCTGTATTCCTTCAGAAGAAAAACCATCACCAAAATCCCAAATGTATTTTGTGATTTTGCCATCAATATCGTCAGAAGAAGAAGCATCAAAAGTGATGATTTCAGTTATAGCAGCTTCAGATTTTGAATTAATTCCTGCCTGTGGTTTTTTGTTCACAACAATGTTTTTTTCAATAGTACTTTGATTACAACTTCCTGCAACGTCAGTTATAACAGTTAATTTTATTTTATATTTTCCATAATCAGAAAAAGAATGTTCAGAAATATTTCCTGCTGCTGAACTGCCATCTCCAAAATCCCATTCGTATTTAATAATATTACCTGAAAGGGAAGTACTGCCAGAAGCATCAAAAGTTACTGTTTGATTTTCCGCAGCGATTGATTGAAATGCAAATTCAGGAAGCGGTGCTTCATTTACAGTAACGGTAATTTCATCTTTGTCTGTATTATCGCAATCGCCCGAAATATCACCAAAGACAGTTAGGACAACTTTATAAATGCCCGCTTTAGTATAAATATGATTTGGTTTTTCTCCGCTTCCTTTTTCCCCATCACCAAAATCCCATTCGAATGCATTTACAATTCCATCCAGATCAGTTGATTTCGAACCATCAAATTGAATCGAATTATTTGCACAAACCGTCATTGATTTACCGGCGTTTGCAACAGGTCCTCCGTTGACAATAATTATTTTTTCATCTTTGGAAAACCCACAATCTAAATCAGAATTATCCCGAACTTCAAGAACAACTTTATATATTCCTGCTGATTTGTACTTTTTTATAACCGTGCTGCCAAACTCTTCAATCCCATCTTCAAATACCCACTTGTAGTCTAATGTATTGTTATCAATGTCATATGATTTCAATGCTGAAAACAAAACAACATCGCCCACACAAATTGTAGTATCATTTCCCGCATTTGCAACTGGAGGATTATTAATCTTCAGAGTAAAAGTTTTTTTAGTTATTGAGTTTGATACGTTGTTCAAATCGTTAACTGTGAGAATTACAGGGATTGTTCCGCGTTCAGCAAAATTATAACGGAAAGTCCTATCACCTAATATTTTATTATTATCAGGCAATTCCCATGTGAAATACAGATTATCGCCATCAGGGTCATAAGTGTAATTTGCATCAATTGTTATAACATTACTGCAGGTTTCTGGCAATTCATCTGCTATAATAACAGGACTTGAGTTTACTTTTATAAAAATTGTATCTTCATCAATGGAGTTTGCGACATTTGCCTCATCAGCAACTTGTAAAATAAGGCTGTAAACATTTGGGCTGTCAAAACTTAGTTCAACGTCCCTGCCCCAATAAATATTTTCTTCTTTAGTTCTCCATTTAAAAGATGTTATCAAACCATCCTTGTCAAAAGAATCATAAGCATCAAGTTTTATTTTTTGATTTGGAGTGATTACTTTGTTTCCGCTTATCTTTGCAACAGGTGAAGAGTTTACTTTTACTATTGCATAATCTGTGTCAGTTAATGGTTTGAGAAAGTTGTCTTTTACTTGCAAACCAATTTTATATAATCCCGGATATAAAAAAGTATAATCAAATGAATTCGCTGTTGAAACCAATTCATCATTAAGATACCAGTTTGTCTCAGCAATCTCACCATCGGGATCTATTGATGAATTGGCATTA
>PFVB01000223.1 GCA_002790395.1 Ignavibacteriales bacterium CG_4_9_14_3_um_filter_34_10
AAAAAATTGAACAAACATTTTCTTGCAGTATCTCCAGATCTTGATGAAGAAATTATAACTACTCCTTCAAATGCATTATTGGCTTTGAAAGCAGTTGAATTTGAAATGGAAAAACGATATGATAAACTTGCAAAAGCCGGAGTCAGAAACATTGTTGATTACAATAACAAAGTAACCGATCCCAAAAGAAAACCTTCTGATACAGATTCAATGAAGCATTATAAATTGCCTTATATAATTGTTATTATTGATGAACTTGCCGATTTAATGATGACTTCTGGGCATGAAGTTGAGGAGCCTATTGCAAGACTTGCACAACTTGCTCGTGCTGTGGGAATACATCTTATTGTAGCAACACAGCGTCCTTCTGTAAATGTAATTACCGGGGTTATCAAAGCAAATTTTTCAGCCCGAATTGCCTATCAGGTTGCAACTCGGATTGATTCGAGAACTATTCTTGATATGAATGGTGCTGAACAATTATTGGGAAGAGGCGATATGTTGTTTTTGCCCGGCGGACTTCCAAAGCCCGTAAGAATTCAGAATGCATTTATTACAACTGATGATGTTGAAAAAGTTACAAATTATATATATACACAGAAAGGTTATTCGAAAAGATATTTTCTGCCATCACTTTATGAAAAGAAATCAGGAGGCGATAGCGGCTTTCTTTCCGATCTTGACCCAATGTTTGAAGATGCTGCAAGAGTGATTGTACGACATCAGCAAGGTTCTGTTTCATTGCTGCAGAGAAAGCTTAAGCTTGGTTATTCACGGGCTGCAAGAATCATGGATCAATTAGAACAAGCCGGTGTTGTAGGAATGGCTGATGGCAGTAAAGCAAGAGAAGTAAAAATTGAATCTGACGACCAGCTTGAAGCACTTCTGAGGGCGTTATGACAAAAAATATTTTTCTCCTTGTTTGCGTTCTTATGTATTCAAACATTTTCGGGCAAAGTAAATCTGCTGAAGTTTTTATGAAATCTTTTCAACAGAAATTCAACCAAATATCAGATTTGAAGGCTGACTTTTCACAAAAAATAATTTCATCATCCCGCATTCGGGGAACTGAACTTTCCGGAAAATTCTACTATAAAAAAAGTGGTAAATACAGAATTGAGGTAAATGATAAAATCCTTTTTTCAGACGGAATCGCTATTTATAATCTTGACAATAAATTATTACGGGTTGTGATTAGTCCATTGGATGAATCCACTTCTGCTTTCTCGATTGAAAAAATTATATATGAATTTCCTAAAACTTGCATATTATCCTACACTGACGAAGGCAATTCAAAAATTATTGAGATGATGCCTAAAAATAGCGGGCTGTCATTCAAAAAAATAAGTTTGCATGTCAATTCTGAAAATCTGCCTCAAAAAATTCAAGTAATAGATTTAGCCGAGAATCAAACCACAATCGAACTTGGCAGGTTGATTATAAACTCAAATGTTCCCGAATCAAAATTCGTTTTTACAGCACAAAAAGGTTTAGAAATAGTTGATCTCCGCTAAGAACAAAAATAATCTGCAAAAAGTTATTGGTACTTTTATTTCCTTAATACTTGCATTTGTATTGTTGTTTCTTACTTTTAAAAATGTTGATTTATCAAAATCATTTGATATTATCTTCAACTCATCTTTTATGTTTCTTTTGCTTTTTGCAGCATCATTTTTGCTTTCACATATTTTACGTGCACTTCGCTGGCAAGTGATTTTGAGATCAATCAAACCGAATACAACTTTCTTGAATTCTTTTGCCTCGGTAATGATTGGATACGGAGTCAATTGTGCTGTCCCGCGTTTAGGCGAACTTTACCGCTCTTTTTTTGCTGGAAAGCTTGAGAATATTTCCCGCACGTCACTCCTTGGAACAATCGTTGTCGAAAGAATAATAGATTTAATCTTTCTTGCGATTTCGGTTTTCATAAGTGTTTTAATTTATTCCGGCAATCTTTATAATCAAATATTTTGGCTGAAATCGGCACTTGTTTATGGAAGTATTGCGATACTGATATTAATTGCTGTGCTTATTATTTTAGTGAAGCAGCGTGAAGTTTTTGTGAGAAAAATGGAAAAACTTTTTCGGTTTATTTCTCCAAAACTCAGTCAAAAAATTAATTACATGTTTAACATGCTGATTGAAGGATTTGCGACATTGAACAGCAGGAGAAATTTTATGCTTACAATGATTTATTCGGTTTTAATAATGATCGTGTATGGACTTACTTCTTATTTGGCTTTTTATGTTTTACGGTTAAATAATAATTATGCAATAACATACGAAATGGGCTGGATTGTAATGACAATAAGTGCATTCGGAATTGTTATTCCTACTCCCGGCGGAACAGGCTCGTATCATTTTATTGTGAAATCAGTGCTCGAAGTTTTATATGGATTTAATGCATCTGAAAGTTCCGCTTTCGCTTTAATGACACATTTCTTTTCTTATGCGGCATTTATTTCTTCAATGCTTATTCTATTGAAAACAATAAACATGAAAAGATCAAAAAATAATCTTGAGAAACTAAATTTTATTTCAGTTATTAAATCAAGCAGAGAAGAAGATGAGATTAAATAGAATTTTATTTTTAATGGTTTTAATAAATATGAACCTGTTTGCACAGGTAGATTTAACAGCCGGAATGGGAATTTCATTCGTTAATAATTCTTCATTGCAGGATTATATAAATTCCTCATTTCCTTCCGCAGATGAGTTAGGCACTTTTAATTCAGCATTGGATTTATATGCTGAAGCTGATTATTCGATTAATGAAAAGTATCAAATAGGTATTGAATACGATTATTCATTGTATTCATATACAACTTCTTATGGCGGGTTAGGTCAGTACGAAATGAACATAATTCATCACAAGCCTTCTGTTCTTGGCTATTATGTTGTTAGCGGATACGGTTATAAATTCAAGTTCGGTGGCGGTGTTGGATTAAGATTGATTGATCTCGATGAAAAAATCGGATTGATAAAAAATTATTCATCTACCGGCTGGGGTTTGGTTTTGAAGGCACAAGGTTATACTGCATTAAGCCAGTCTGTTTTTGCAAATATCGGTGTAACTGCTCGATACGATTTAGCAGGTGAACCTGAAAGCAAAGGCAGAAAAATTATAAATAATTCATTAAATCAACCAATGAATATTAACTCATTATCTTTTGGGGTTAATCTCGGCATTTCTTATTTCTTTTAGGAGTTCTATGAATTTTATTGAAGCAATAATTTTAGGAATCATTCAAGGTTTGACAGAATTTCTTCCGATTAGCAGTACAGCGCATTTGACTTTATCAGGAAAATTTATGGGATTGATTTCGGATAAAAATCCTGAATCTTGGACAGCATTTATGGCTGTAATTCAACTCGGTACAATGATTGCGGTCTTGTTTTATTTCAGAAATGATATAATAAAAATCTTGGTTGATTTCATTTCGGATAATTTAATTAAGAGGAAATCATTTAATGCTCAATCTAATAATTCCCGGCTTGGCTGGTTTATAATTTTGGGAAGCATTCCTGTAATTGTAATCGGATTGGCTTTTAAGGATCTGATTGAAGGTGCTTTTACGAAAAATTTGTACGTAATATCAATCAGCTTGATTGTGCTGGCAATTATTCTTGCTATTGCAGAAAAGTTTGGAAAGTTTTTAAAAGATGAAAATCAATTGGCTGTTGTCCCATCAATATTAATCGGAATAGCACAAGCATTTGCACTCATTCCCGGCTCTTCGCGTTCAGGAACAACAATAACAGCAGGATTATTCCTTGGGTATAAACGTGATGTTGCAGCAAGGTTTTCGTTCCTTCTCAGCATTCCTGCAGTGCTTGGCAGTGGCTTGCTTGAATTTTATCAGTCTTTACAATATTTAACTTCATCGGAATTGTTGAACTTGATTGTTGGAACTGTTTCGGCTGCAGTCAGTGGATATTTTGCAATTCATTTTTTAATTACTTACTTAAAAAAACATTCGACATTCATATTTATTTATTATAGAATTATCATTGGTGCAGTAATTCTGATTTTGATTTTTTCAAACATCATTAAACCTTAAGAGGCGATTATGTATAAATTCATTTTATTAAGTTTGTTGGTGCTTTTCGTTGGGTGTGCTCAACAGCAATCAGAACAATTAAATAATAATCAAAACTCATCAAAAGGAGATAAAGTGAAAGAGATGCTTTCATTAAAAGAAAACGAAATGTTGGTCGCAAAATTTCAAACAAACATGGGAAATTTTGATATAGAATTATACCCAAGAGAAGTTCCAAAAACGGTTGAAAATTTTGTTGGACTTGCAATGAAAAATTACTATAACGGTATTACATTTCATCGTATCATCGATAATTTTATGATTCAGGGAGGAGATCCGACCGGAACCGGAATGGGCGGTGAAAGTTATTGGGGCGGAGAATTTGCCGATGAATTCAGCCCGAATTTATTGCATGATGTTCCTGGAGTCCTTTCAATGGCGAATGCCGGACCGAATACTAATGGCAGTCAGTTCTTTATAACTTTAGTTCCAACTCCTTGGTTGAATGGCAAACATTCTGTTTTTGGCAAAGTTTTTCAAGGTTTGGATGTTGTTCAAAAGATAGGAAAAGTTCGTACTAATGCGAGTGACAAACCGATCGAAAGTGTTGTTATTCAAAAATTAAGCATTGAAAAAATTTCAAAATAAAAAATGCAAGCAAAGTTGATTTGTACTAAAATAATTTAAGCAAATGCAAAAAGAATTCTTTTCATCCCGATTTGCTCTAATTGTTTCGACATTAGGAATTGCTGTTGGGACTGGTAATATCTGGCGTTTTCCCCGAATTGTTGCTCAAAATGGCGGCGGAACTTTTTTAATTCCATGGTTGATTTTTCTTTTCTTATGGTCTTTACCACTGATTATAGCCGAATTTGCAATCGGAAAACATACTCGCTCAAGTCCGGTTCTTGCACTTTCAAAATTGGCTGGAAAAAAATTCATGTGGATGGGTGGTTTTGTAGCCTTCGTTTCCACTGCAATTATGTTCTACTATGCTGTCGTTACAGGATGGTGTCTAAATTATTTTATTTCTTCGGTATCAGGTAACCTACTTTCGACAAATGATTATTTTAAGTATTGGACTGATTTTAATTCATCTTTATTGCCTTTGGTATTTCAAATTGTTGTGATGATTTTAGGTTCAATGATTATTTATAGAGGTGTAACGAAAGGAATAGAATCAACAAGCAAAATACTTGTTACATCATTGATTGTAATTATTTTAATCCTTTTAATCCGTGCGGTAACTCTTCCAAACGCAATAAAAGGAATAGAATATTTTTTTACCCCGGATTTGCACAGAATTTTTGATTACAAAATCTGGCTTGCAGCACTTACACAAAACGCATGGGATACCGGCGCCGGCTGGGGTTTGATTTTGACCTATGCAATTTATCTTCGTAAGCGTGATGATATTGCGTTAAATGCATCATTGATTGGATTTGGTAATAATTCCATTTCATTGATTGCCGGCATAATAATTTTCTCAACTACATTCGCATTAAGCAATGGAAATCCTTTGGAGAAACTAAGTGTTTCCGGTCCAGCAAATACAGGAATGACACTGATTATGCTTCCCCAATTATTTTCAAAGTTATCAAATTCTTTTTTTGTAAATTCTTTCTTCGCATCATTATTCTTCCTGGCGCTTTCAATGGCAGCATTCACATCACTTATTTCTATGATTGAACTGACTTCAAAAAGTTTGACTGATCTTGGGATAACCAGAAATAAAGCAATTTTTTATACTACAATAATCGGCATACTTTTCGGTATTCCTTCTGCGATTGATACAGATATTTTGATAAATCAAGATTGGGTTTGGGGCGTTGGATTAATAATAAGCGGTGCTTTTATTGCATTTTCCGTAATTAAATTTGGTGTGGAAAAATTTAGAACCGAATTGATAATTCCTGATTCAGATTTTCATATCGGGAAGATATATAATTTTTTAATCAAGTATTTGATTCCTATTCAGGCTATTGTTCTTTTATTCTGGTGGTTGTATTCTTCAGTTTTATGGGATAGCCAATGGTTGAATCCATTTCATGCTGAGAATGTCGGGACATGTTTATTCCAATGGGGAATTATCATTGGTGTTCTTATGCTTTTCAACAGAAAATTAATACAGCGGAAATTTTTATGAAAATGGAAACAATTATTACCGCAATAACGATCTGTTCCATT
>PFVB01000235.1:0-2065 GCA_002790395.1 Ignavibacteriales bacterium CG_4_9_14_3_um_filter_34_10
AAATTAAATTTTATGCTGTCCAATAATCTTTCGTAGGTCAATTTCTGTCTGTGCTGCAATAAGATTGCCGAAACCATGCAATTAACCGGAACATTTGGACGGCTGTCTATCTCTGAATATGAACAAGAGAAGTCTTCTTCTTTTATATTATTGAGTGATTTTGTTTTCAAGAATTTATTTAAAAATCTACTTATATAAAAATTATTGCGACCTTTTTAGAGTGAACTCAATTATGTACCTCAATTAATCCGGTAAGAGCAATCCTACCGGATTTTTTCATTTAAAATCAGGAAATTATTTTGATTTCAGATTTTTCCTAACTTCATCAGCAATATACTTATTTTCCAAATAGCGATACAAATTTTTACCCGGACAAACAGTTTTTGATGAATAATCTTTATGCCCGCGAATTGAATCAACAGGGACAATATATTTATCTGCCAGCCATGTAATTGTTTTAATAAGTGCCTCCAGTTGCATTTCATTAGGTTCAACTTCTTCAAAATTTCCAACCACTTCTATTAGTGCATGACCAGTTGGGTTATATTCAGTATTTGTATCACCGGCAAAATTTATATTTCTTCCCTCATAAACTTTTCCATTAAGATCAATTATAAAATGATACGGAATATCGATCCAGTGTTTTTCGTTTCTCGACCATTTTTGAAGATTCTGTAAATATTTAACGGGATCTTTACCTTCTGGAAAAGGCTCACCCTGATGATGAATGGTGATATGCGTAATCGTATGTCTTTTTGCAAGTGAATCATTTGCCGGCGTACCGCCCCATTTTTCGGCAGTGATTATTGATTCTGAAAAATTATTCAATGAAATTCTTTGTGAAGAAGCGCATCCGATTATTTGTAATAAAATAAAAACCATAAAAAACATTTTTGAATACTTCGGAATATTCATATTGATTTTCTCCGAGACTGTTTAAAACTATTTTTTTTCAAAATTTACTGCTTAAACTTATCCATTTTTTTCTCAAGTTGACAGGGACATTTATTTAACTCTCCAAAATATAATTGATTCGCCCTGAATGTCGAACTATTCGTCCATAAATGCATGAATACAATTCCTGCTTAAATTATATTTTGTTTTTTACCTAAAATCAAACTTTTATTTGTGGCATAATATTCTCTATACCATCAACGAATTAATAAACAAACAAAAACAGGAGGTTAAAATGAAAAAGTTACTCTCAATTCTCGCAGTCGCAACATTATTGGTTGCATACTCTGATTTATCAGCACAAACACAAAATCCACCGGTTAATCACGGTAAAAATTTCGTTGACAACAATGGTGACGGCTACAATGATAATGCGCCTGACCATGACGGTGACGGAATTCCAAATGGAGTTGACCCTGATTATACAGGACCAAAACTTCAAAAAGGAAAATTTGTTGACTTAAACGGCGATGGAATCAATGACAATGCCGGTAAAAAAGGCGGAAAAAGTGGTAAAGGTGGATATGGTCCGCAGGATGGAACCGGCAATAAAAGTGTTGGTCCAAAAGATGGAACCGGAAATGGAACTGGCGCAGGAACAGCTAATTGCGACGGAACAGGTCCAAAAGGAAACCGCGGAAATAAAGGCGGAAGAAAATAAACTGAATAGACAAGCATAGAACATAATGGGACTCTATGAGTCCCATTTTTTATAGAGATTAAAATGAAAATCAATTATAAAATATTCGCAGTTGTAATAATATTATTAAGTATCGCTCAGACAAATTTTATCAAAGCTCAGCTGACATGGAATGTTTCAACATCACAGGAATATAACGACAATCCATTCAGAACTCAGTATCCTGTCAGTTCATTTATTTCATCTTTCGATTTGGGAATTGAGAAAAGTTTTGATACCTCTGATAACCCGATGAATATTGCTTATTATGGCAGTTACTATAATTTCTCAAACCTGACTGACAGAAATTTTTACTGGCATCAGATTTCTCTCTGGAAAAGTTATGAAAAATCCAGTTTTGGTATTTCGGCTGAACAGCGTTTTAACGGAACTTTATACACCTATTATAATTATACAAATCTTTCAGCCTTC
>PFVB01000235.1:2071-6248 GCA_002790395.1 Ignavibacteriales bacterium CG_4_9_14_3_um_filter_34_10
ATTAATACTCAGATAAATGATTTTTATTTTACTCTTTCTCCCGTATTGAATTACACAAAATATGAACAAATCCCAATTATGGATAATATTAAAGGCAGTTTGAATTTCAGTGTTAATCATGGCTTTGAAACCGGTACAACTATAATCCTTGCAGGTGCTTTTAATTACAAGAAATATATTGACCCTGTTCAAAGTGGAATTTATAGTTACCTCGATGAAAACGATTCACTGATTACAGAAAATTATACAGACAGAAATATTTCGTCTCTCTCTCAGTTTAATTCTGCAATCCGAATCGCGCAGGCAGTAACCTCGACTACCGGATTAGCGTTTCAGTACACTAACAAAAATATACTTTCTGCCATAAAATCTAATGTGAAAGAATTAAATACAATTTATGGCGATGAATCAGAAATGTTTGATGACCCGATTAATTCGGAGGGAAATAATTTTTCACTGGAACTTACTCAAATCCTTTTTGATGATTTTGAAATTAAAACCGGCTATTTTATCAATCACAAAATTTATCCGTCTCAGGGGATTTACGACAGAGCATACAACTATTCTACTACTTCCACACGTTTTGATGATCAGTATATTTTTAATCTCAGTCTGAAAAAGAATTTTGAAATTGGAAATACATCAAAAGAATTTTCTGTCGGGATGAACTTTCAGACGATAAAGAATAACTCAAACAGTTTCATGTTTAATTATAAAAGCAATTCAGTTTACTTATATTTCGGAGTGAATTTGTAACTATTCTGTTATTGTGACAATAATATTTATTTCGAGTATAACTAAAAAGAATCTATGAAACACATCAATAATTTATTAATCAGCACGAAAAGTTTAGTACTAATATTTGTTGTAATCGCAACGATTTCGATAAGTTCTGTTATAATCGAACTTCAAACGAGCAAAGAAGAAACGCTTGAACTTATGGGAAAACAAGGACATACACTGCTGGAGTCTTTACTTGAGGCTTCAGCTAATGCCCTTACTTCGTACGATAAAATTGAAAACGGACTGAAGCAGAGATTAATCAATAACGGAAAATTGATTAAACTATTATACAAAAAGGGATTAATTTCAAACCGTAGTTTATCGGAAATTGCGGCAAGCAATAAAATTTACCGGATAAATATTTTTAATAGGAGCGGACATAAAATATTTGCCAGCCATCAGGAAAGTTCTATACACCAAAATGAAAAAGAAAGATTTTCTCCGCTGGAATTTATTAATCCCCTTTTCGAAAGTGAATCTGACACTTTGATTATTGGTTTAAAAAAGTCAAGATTTTTTTCTGGAAGCAGATTTGCGGTTGCAGTCAGAATTGATAATTCAACTGCTGTTGTTCTGAATGTTGATGCTAATGAGTTACTCACTTTTAGAAAGCAAGTTGGTTTTGGGGTTTTATTAAAAAATATTTCCAAAAATAAACTGATAGAATATATCGTCCTTCAGGATGATGAAGGAATAATCGCCGGCTCAGGAAATCTGAAACATATAAATAATTCCAGTTCGTCAGAACAGATTAAGAAGTCAGTCACAAATAATTCTTATATTTGGCATATTTTCAATGATGGAAATTATAGTGCCTTCGAAGCTCTTCATCCATTTAATTACAATGGTAAAATGATTGGAGTTTTCAGATTGGGACTTTCAGTTGAACCGCTGAACAAGTTAAATGAGAGAACATCAAAAAGAATGATTTTTCTGGCAATTATTCTTTCGGTTTTTGGAATTGTAACAATCGTTCTGATTTTTTTACGTCAGAATTTTGATTTGCTTAACAAAAAATTCAGTTCCGTTTCAAATTATGCTAAGACGATATTTGATAATGTGAGCGATGCTGTTTTTGTTATTGATAGTGAACAAAATATTATTTCAATGAATCCCGCAGCAGAAAAACTTATTTCATCCCCTATTGATGGTCTAAAACAAATTGAGAACTTGCTCTCAAAAGAAGGTTGTGAAAAAATATTATCTGTCGATAAAAATTATTTTGAAACTGAATGTAAAATCAACAATGAGAAAAGAATATTTTTCGTTTCAAAAAGTAAGTATAAAGATTCTGAGCAAAGATTTAATATTATCCTAATATTGCGTGAAATTACAGAGCAAAAAAATCTGGAAAAACAAATAAACAGAAATGAGAAATTAAGAGAAATCAGTGAATTGGCTTCGACAGTAGCTCATGAAATAAGAAATCCATTGAATGCAATAGGAACAATTACACAACAATTGGGCAAAGATTTTATTCCAACAGAAAACAAGGAAGATTTTTATAACTTAACAAGTCTTGTTTATCATGAAGTTAAACGTATCAATGAAATCATTGAAAATTTCTTAAAGTATTCGCGACCTACTCCGCTCAAACCAGAATATTTTCTGCTGTCTGATATTTTTGAACAAATTCAGTTGCAGTATAAACAAATATTGATAGATAAAAATATTCAGTTGCACATTCAAAGCAACTTAAACGAAAAAGTGTTTTTGGACAGGAATCAAATTACTCAGGTTTTTATTAATCTTATTCAAAATGCAATTGATTCTTTGAATAATGGAGGAGAAATTAGAGTTGACATAAATAAAAATGAAGACAAAATTGATATTTCAGTTTCTGACAATGGATGCGGAATTCCGGAAGAGCATTTGAATAAAATTTTTAATCTTTATTTTACGACAAAACCAAAAGGAAGCGGAATTGGCTTAAGTCTTGTTCATAAAATTATCTCCGATCATGACGGATTTATAAATGTAAATTCTGCAATTAATCAAGGCACACGTTTTATAATTACATTACCAATAAAATCAGGAAACAATTAAAATGCAATTTAACGTTTTAATAATTGATGACGAAGAAATTCAATTGCAGTCTCTGAAAACATTTCTTTCAAAAAGGAAATTTAATGTTTTTACATCCCGCAGCGGCGAAGACGGAATAAGATTAATCAACGAAAACCTGATTGATATTGTTTTAACCGATTTCAAAATGCCCGGAATGAATGGTTTTGAAGTATTGAGAAAGACAAAGGAAATCAATCCCGGAATTGATGTTGTTGTAATGACTGCATTCGGCACAATTGAAAATGCAGTAAGTTTGATGAAAGCCGGTGCATTCGACTATTTAATAAAACCAATCGATCTTGATGAACTTGAAAATATTCTTGAAAAAATCACAGAGCGTAAACAGTTAATCAGTGAAAACAAATTACTTCGTTCACAACTGAAAGAGAAATACAGTTTTAGCGGAATTATTTCTCAAAGTGCAGTAATGGAAGAAGTATTGAATACAGCCGGCAGAGTTGCACAGTCAAAAGCCACAATTTTAATCAGAGGTGAAAGCGGAACCGGTAAAGAATTGATTGCAAAAGCAATTCATTTTGCCAGCGATAGAAAAGACAAGCCGTTTATTACAGTTAATGTGGCTTCACTGTCTGAAAACTTGCTTGAAAGTGAATTGTTCGGTCATGAAAAAGGTTCATTTACCGGCGCCATTAATCAGCGCGTTGGCAGATTTCAGCAGGCTGATGGCGGTACAATTTTTATTGATGAAGTCGGTGATATTCCTTTACCAGTTCAGGTAAAACTGCTTCGCACAGTTCAGTTTGGTGAAGTACAAAAGATTGGCAGCAACGATACAGAAAAAGTTAACGTCAGAATTCTTGCAGCGACACACCGAAATCTGGAAGAAATGATATCAGCCGGAAATTTTCGTGAAGATTTATTTTACAGACTGAATGTAATTACTATAAAACTCCCGACTCTTCGTCAGCGGAAAGAAGATATTCCATTACTGATTGATCATTTTATTAAATCTTTCTCAAAAGAGCTTGGGAAAGAAGTTTCAGGAATATCAAAAGAAGCTTTGGATTTATTACTTAAATATAATTATCCCGGAAATATCCGCGAGCTGGAAAATATCATTCAGAGAGCTGTTGTATTAACGCGTGAAAACATTATCACAAAAAATGATTTGCCAATTCTGGCTTCTGTAAAAGGGAACGAAAGGTTACTCGACCCTTATAATTTGGATGATGAATATGAGCTGAAAGTCAAAACATTTGAAAAAGTAATTATAGAAGAAGCCTTGAGCAGAGCCAATAATAATAAATCTGCAGCTGCAAGAATTATGGGAATCACTGAACGCCACCTGCGTTCAAGATTAGAAAGA
>PFVB01000101.1 GCA_002790395.1 Ignavibacteriales bacterium CG_4_9_14_3_um_filter_34_10
TGGAGCAAATTCTCCAATTGTAAAATCTTTAATTGAAGCAGCCGAACAGAAAAAGCAGGTTGCGGTTTTAGTTGAATTGAAAGCAAGATTTGATGAGGAAAACAATATCTATTGGGCAAGAGAATTGGAAAAAGCTGGGGTGCATGTTGTTTATGGTTTGGTCGGATTAAAAACTCATGCAAAAATGACATTGGTTGTAAAGCGAGAATCAGATGGCGTGAAAAGATATGTGCATTTATCAACCGGAAATTATAATACGTCAACGGCAAAATTATATACTGACTTTGGTTTGTTTACTTGCAATGAAGAAATATGTTCAGATGTTTCTGAAATTTTCAATTTTCTTACAGGTTACTCGGAGAAAAAGAAATTCAACAAATTAATAGTTGCTCCAATTAATACCCGCGAAAAAATTCTTTCTTTAATTGAAAGAGAAATCAGACATGCGAAAAAAGGACAGGCTGCAAGAATAATTTTCAAATTGAATTCATTAGTTGACCCAACTTCAATTGCTGCTTTGTACGAAGCTTCAACATCAGGTGTGAAAATAGATTTAATTGTTAGAGGAATCTGCTGCCTTGTTCCTCAGATTCCCGGTTTAAGTGAAAATATCAGAGTTACAAGTATTGTCGGAAGATTTCTTGAGCATAGCCGCGTTTATTATTTTCTAAATAACGGAGAGGAAGAGATTTATCTCAGCAGTGCTGATTTGATGCAGAGAAACCTCGACAGAAGAGTGGAAGTAACTTTCCCCGTTGAAAACGCAAAACTGAAATCTCTGATTAAAACCAGTTTGCTAAATACTGCAATTGAAGATACAGAAAAGTCACGTATACTTTTGCCAAACGGAAGATATGTTAATTCAGTTCGTGTTTTTAATCAGGATAAAATTAACACACAGGAAAATCTTATGAATTTTGTCATTAATCAAGCAAAGAAAATTCAGAAGAAAGAAAAGTTTATTGTGCGGAAAAAATTTTAACCTGCAAAAATTCTCCATACCTGTGCAGTGAAAAAGCAAACAATAACTCCTAATAAAATGGGAAGAAATGTAGCTACGAATGTCCATTTCATGCTTTTGGTTTCTTTGTAAATAGTATAAATTGTCGTCGAACAAGGGTTGTGCAAAAGACTGAACAACATTATTGAAAGCCCAGTCAATGTCGTCCAACCGCCGGCTTTCAATATTTCAGCAGTTGCATTTATTGAATCAGTTTCAAATAAGACTCCATTTCCCACGCCGGCACCGGCAATGTTTACAGTCAACGTTGTCAGCATTAAAATTGTTGGTAGCACTATTTCATTTGCGGGAATTGCAATAATATAAGCAAGCAATATCACCCCATTCAATCCCAACATCATTCCAAATGGATTTGAAAAATCAACAAAATATTTTGCGAGTGTGATATTGTTTATCTCAACATTTGCAACTAACCAAATAACAACACCAGCGGGAGCCGCAAAAACTACCGCTCTCCAAAGTACAATTAGAGTTCTGTCAATTAATGAAGTGTAAATAGTTTGCCAAAATCTTGGCGGGCGATACGGAGGTAGTTCCAGACTGAAAGCAGAACCCACCCCTTTTAACAATGAATTTGAAAGCGACCATGAAACTGCAAACGAAAAAAGTACACCTAAAACCGCAATAAAAATCACTGCAGCCGAAGATACAATCCCTGCAACATAAGACGGAACAACAGATCCAATAAATATCGTTGCAATCAATATTTGTGTGGGCCAGCGACCATTGCACAATGAAAAATTATTTGTAATTATTGCAATTAATCTTTCACGCGGACTATCGATAATCCGAGATGCAACAACACCTGCAGCATTGCAACCAAATCCCATCGTCATAGTCAATGCTTGCTTTCCATGTGCCCCAACTCTTTGATAAATTCCATCCAAATTAAAAGCTACTCGAGGAAGATATCCGAAATCTTCGAGAAGAGTAAACAACGGGAAAAATATTGCCATTGGCGGTAGCATTACACTGACAACCCACGCAGCTGACAAATAAGCCCCGTCAATTAATATTCCGTCAATGAAATTTGGCATTGATAAAAATGCTGAAAATGATTTTAGCAGTCCATGCAATAGGTCAACTAAGAGATATGACAAAAAAGCTGATGGAATATTCGCACCCTGAATTGTCAACCAAAAAACTATTGCCAACAAAGCAAGCATAATTGGGAATCCGTATATTTTGCTGGTTAGGATTCTGTCAAGTTTGAAGTCTAAAGTTGATGATACGTTTTTATCTGTAACTGTATTTTCGGCGATACTCGAAGCTTCTTTATAAATTGTTTCAATTACAGCATCATGAAAATCATCACCAATTTCCCACCTGTATTTCTCTGCTTTTTTAATAATATTTTTTTTATTCATTTAGTTCACTGACTTTCTGATTTTCTAAAATTTCTCCAATTTTTCCTGTTTCTACAGATTCGATAATATTTTGATCTCCTTCAAGAATCCTCATCGCAACCCAGCGTGAATTTGGTAGTAGCGGAAATTCTTTTTTTAATTCATTTGAAATATCATTAATCGCATTTTCGATACTTGGATGATATTTAGATATTCTTCGGGGTTTGCAAATATATTTCCCCTGAATAACTTCATCAATTGCGGTCAGTAATTCTGTGATTCCAATTTTCTGCCTTGCCTGACATGGAATTACAGGAATACCAAGTTCTTTCGAAAGTGATTTGACATCAACAAAAATATTATTCCTCTCAGCTTCATCAACAAGATTCAGACATAAAACTGCACGGTCAGTAATTTCCAAAACTTGCAATGTTAAATTTAGATTTCTTTCAAGACGTGTTGCATCAACAACAATAACGGTTACATCGGGCTGCCCGAACAAAATAAAATTCCTTGCAATATCTTCATCCGTGCTTGTTGACAACAACGAATATGTACCGGGTAAGTCAACAATTTTGTATTTCTTGTTTTTAAATACAAAACCGCCTTCTGCCCGCGAAACAGTTTTACCGGGCCAATTCCCGGTATGCTGTTTCAATCCTGTTAAACTGTTAAATACAGTACTTTTGCCGGTGTTTGGATTTCCGGCAAGTGCAATAACATAATCAAAATCACTCATATCAATTCCGAGCGATTTTAAATTACTTAAATTATGAGCCGGACAAGTGGAACAATTACTTTCTATCTCTTTCATAATCAAACTTTCTCAACTAAAATTTGTTTTGCAGTATTATTTCGTAAAGCAACTATAGCCCCGCGTACTTTGTAACCGCGAGGGTCATTCCCTAAACTTTCAATTTCAGTTGATATTTTTGAGCCGGGAACAATGCCAAAATCCAGCAATCGTCTTCTTTGCTGCCCCCTGCACGATTTTAAAATTGATAAAACCACAGCATTTTTTCCTTTCTCCAAATCTGAAAGCGGAATTGCACCAGCGGGAAAATAAACTTCTGTTTTGATTTTTTCTAAAGTAATATTTTTTATCAATTCTGATGTAAGTCTGATTTTTTTCCCGTTAAGTTCAATTTCAACAGAGTCTTTTCCGATTTTCAAAATGTTAATAACCGCACCGACAGAAATATTCTGTTCAATAATTTTTTTATAAATTTCTTTTGGCTGATCTTCGATATGAATAATTCTTACAGTTTCGCCTTCAGCAAAAACATAAAAAGAAAGCCCTATGAAAGGTGGCAACTCTCCAGTCTTTGTGGGAATCGGATCTCCGTGTGGGTCATAAAGCGGATTTCCGATTTTTTTATTTATCTCTTCTACTTCACTTTCAGTCAGCGAATGCTCTTTTTCTTCTGCTTCGGAATGCCATTCAGATTCGCGGATACTTGTTTCCTCTGCCAGATATTTTTCCCAGATTCTGTGTGTCCTTATAATCCGTAGTGCGTATTCACTGCCCTGTTTTGTTAATTTTATATTATCATCAGTAATTTCAGCAAGATTCATCTCTTCAAGTCTGTGCAAAATATTCTTAAAACTTTCTCCTTTTACTTTTAAATAACCGGAAAGCTGATTTAAAGTGATACTTAATTTTTCGTATTCCGATTCATAAAGAAATTTTAATGAATCTTCAACATAAATTTTCTGTTTACTGATTTTTGATTTCTTATACATTGCGTATAATCCATATTTTGGAAATAAAAATATGGTTAAAATAATCAGTACAGTTATTCCAAAAATCAAATTTAATATTGGTTGAATCATTTTACTTTCATTTTTGTTATTTAAACAGAAAACTCGTTTTATTAATTCAAAATATTATTGTGAGACTACTGAAATATTGCTTGTTTGTTAGTCTGAACCTGTCGAAGTCCGACAATTTCTATGTAAATCACACTTCGACACGCTCAGTGTAACACTTTCTTTGAATTATTCAAGCGTCTTGTTAATATAATCCTGTAAAACTTAAATATGGTTAAGTAATAATAATTATATAAATTTCGAATCAAAAATAGGAAAAATTATGTCAATTACTAAAGATTCCGTACTTAAAGCATTATCAAAAGTCAATGATCCCGATCTTCACAAAGATCTTGTTTCATTAAAAATGGTAAAAGAAATTGAAATTAGCGGAAATGATATCAAAGTAAATATTCAGTTGACTACACCTGCATGCCCGTTAAAAGATAAAATTAAAGATGACTGTGTTACTGCTATTAAATCAGAAATTCCTGAAGCAAATAAAATTTCTGTAAACATGGATGCAAAGGTTGTATCAAATAACAATATTCCCGATCGTTCAATTTTGCCCGGTGTTAAAAACACAATTGCAGTTGCAAGCGGGAAAGGTGGTGTTGGAAAAAGCACTGTCGCTGTAAATCTTGCAGTTGCACTCGCAAAACAAGGTGCAAAAGTTGGTTTGATTGATGCGGATATTTACGGACCAAGCATTCCATTGATGCTTGGACTGACTGAGAAACCTCAAATATTTCAGGATCCAAATTCAGAGAAGATGTTGCCGCTTGAAAGTTATGGTGTAAAATTAATGTCAATCGGATTTTTAATTGAAGATGATTCTCCAGTAATTTGGCGGGGACCAATGGCAAGCGGTGCAATAAAACAATTTATGACAGATGTGAATTGGGGCGAACTGGATTATTTGTTTTTCGATATGCCGCCCGGAACTGGCGATATTCAATTAACACTTGTTCAAACAATTCCTTTAACCGGTTCTGTTATCGTTACTACTCCGCAAGAAGTTTCATTAATCGATGCTAAAAAAGGATTGAAAATGTTTTCCCGTGTCAATGTTCCTGTATTTGGAATAATTGAAAATATGAGTTACTTTATCGCACCGGATACAGGAAACAGATATGAAATATTTGGCTCCGGTGGAGGCGAAAAACTTGCTTTGGAACTTGAAACAAAATTTTTAGGCGGAATCCCGATTGATCCGAGAATTCGCGTTGGTGGGGATAAAGGAAAGCCGATTGTTTTCGATATTCCGGAAAGTGAAGAAGCAAAAATAATTACCGGAATTGCGCAAAATTTGGCTGCACAAATCAGTATAAATAATCAAGTTTCCCTCTCAGCAAATATTGAAATAGATTTGGGAAATTAGAGGAGTAAAAAAATGAATCAGAATGTAAAAGAAAGAATATCAACCGCACTTGAAATGATTCGTCCCTACTTAAAGGCCGATGGAGGTGATGTTGAACTTGTTAATGTAACTGAAGATGGAATTGTGGAAGTAAAACTAACGGGTGCTTGTGTTGGCTGCCCAATGTCGCAAATGACTTTGCGAGCTGGAGTTGAAAGAGCATTGATTCGCGAAGTTCCTGAAATTAGAAGAGTTGAAGCAATAATTTAGGAGAAAAAATGAATAAATATGTAATTGCCGGAAATTGGAAGATGAATAACGACCTTAAGGAATCAATCACTTTGGTTTCGGAAATTAAAACTTCTTTGGAAAAAAGAGAAAATATTGATGTAATTCTTTGTCCTCCATTTACATCTTTGGAAACAGCCAGCGCTTTGTTGAAAGATTCGCATATTAAACTCGGCGCACAAAATATGCATTTTGAAGATAGTGGAGCTTTCACGGGTGAAATTTCAGCAAAAATGCTAAAAAGTGTTGGGTGTGAATATGTTATTTTAGGTCATAGCGAAAGAAGAACGATTTTCAATGAAACTGACGAAGTAATCAACAAAAAAATAAAGAAAGCCTTGTCT